>DATDST010000064.1:0-20505 GCA_036517815.1 Minisyncoccota bacterium
CTCCGAGGTCACTCATGGGGGCAGGGGATACGACATTGCCATATCAAAAAGGAAAGCTTGGCGAAACAAATACAAAGGGAGTATAGTAAGAGAGCTATGACGCAAAAAATCACCAATCAAGTTATCCCGATGGTCATTGAGAAGACATCCATGGGAGAGCGGGCGTTTGATATCTACTCGCGCCTTCTTAAGGAAAGAATTGTCTTTCTTGGCGGAGGAATTGATGACCACGTGGCAAACCTCGTTATTGCTCAACTTTTGTTTCTCGAGGCGGAAGACCCTAAAAAAGAAGTGTTCCTCTATATAAACTCACCGGGAGGCTCGGTATCGGCTGGCATGGCGATTTTGGACACAATGAACTACGTGAAGCCAGACATCGCAACTGTGTGCGTCGGTATCGCCGCTTCCGCCGCGGCGGTTATCCTTTCGGCCGGCAAGCATGGTAAGCGCTACAGCCTCCCGAACTCTGAAATTATGATTCACCAAGTAATGGGCGGGGTTGAAGGCCAAGCAACCGACATTGAAATCGCCGCAAAACACATTCTCCGTACAAAGGAAAATCTCAATAAAATATTGGCTAAAAACAGCGGCAAAACGCCCGAACAAGTGGAAAAGGATGCGGAACGTGATTACTGGATGACCGCCGAGGAAGCCAAAAAGTATGGCATCATCGACGAAATCTACAAGTCGCGGTCTTGACGCAGACTGCACGCGCCTGCTTGCCGACCTGCCCGCCCAAAGCCTTGGCGCAGGCAGGGAACGAACGTGGAAGGTAAAGGTTCCGCGCGGCATTGAACCTTTTCTCCCTTCCTCGGCTCGGAAGAACAGAAGCTTTGCTTCTGTTCTTCCCTCGCTCTACGTTGGGAGTAATCCACTGTTTTGAAGGGGGACCCGCCAGCCGCGTTGCGCCAGCGGGAGTCTTTTGGTATAGTAAAAAAGTTCTCTTTAATTGATATTTTTGTGACTGCGGCTAGAGACCATTGGAACCGATGAATTATGATGCGAAGAAAGATACACACGATTAAAAAAATACTCATTCTTTCAAGCGAATCCGCTGACTAGTTTCGGCACCCATATCTCCAGCTCGTACGTCACCTATGACGTATGTCTTTAACTACAGCACTAATCCTCGCCGGCCTTGCGGGCTTGATTGGCATCGGCGTTGGATACGTTTTCCGCTGGCTCGTGTCTTTGGGCCAGAAAGGATCCGTTGACCTGCAGATCAAGCAGATGCTTCTGGACGCGCGCGAGGAAGCAAAAAAAGTCGTTGCAGAAGCAGAAAAAAAGGTCGCGACGCTTGAAAATGAATTGCGCGAAGAATTGCGCGCCAAGGAAGAAGCAAGCGTCTCCAAAGAGGAGCGCTTGGGTCAGAAAGAACAGTACCTTGATAAGCGCCAGCTTGATATAGACAAGGAGGCCGAGCGCATCAAGGGACAGATAGAAGAAATCAAAAAAATAAAAGAGCGCGCGGACGCGCTTCTCGTAGAGAGACAAAAAGCTGTAGAGGGAGCGGCAAAGCTGACCGAGGAAGAAGCAAAAGAAGAACTTCTCAAAACAGTTGAGAAAAACCACGAGGAAGACATGCTCGTCCGCATCCAGAAATTGGAAATTGACGGCAAGGAACGGCTGGAGGCGAAAGCGCGCGAAATTCTCACGACCGCCATCCATCGCATGGGCAATTCCGTCCATGCGGAAGTTTTGACAACCGCAATTCCGCTTCCTAATGAAGAATTGAAAGGAAAAATCATCGGAAAAGAAGGAAGAAACATCCGCGCGTTTGAGCGTGCAACAGGCGTTGATGTGTTGGTTGATGAAACGCCGGGGATGATTACTCTCTCCTGCTTTGACCCCGTACGAAGACAGGTTGCTCGTGTTGCACTGGAGAACCTCATCGTTGACCAGCGGATACAGCCGGCGCGCATTGAAGACGCAGTTGAGAAGGCAAAAGACGAAATAGCGCGCGTCATGAAGGAGAAAGCGGAAGCGGCCGCGTATGAGTGCGGCATACAGGGCATCGATCCGCGCCTTCTGGCAATTTTGGGCCGCTTATATTTCCGTACCTCCTACGGCCAGAACGTTATGCAGCACTCGATAGAAATGTCGCATGTTGCCGGCATGATCGCCCAAGAGTTAGGAGCAGATGTGAAAGTCGCCAAAGCGGGCGCACTGTTTCATGACATCGGAAAAGCAGTAGACCATGCAGTACAGGGTACGCACGTGGAAATAGGAAGACGCATCCTTGAGAAATTCGGCATGGACAAGCGCGTCATCCAAGCCATGCAGTCGCACCACGAGGAATATCCGTACGAAACTATGGAATCCGTCATCGTGCAGGTCGCGGATGCCATTTCAGGCGGCCGGCCGGGCGCGCGCCGCGATTCTATCGAGAATTACCTGAAACGCCTCACGGAACTGGAGAATATTGCGACCTCATTCCCCGGTGTTGAAAAAGCGTACGCTATCCAAGCGGGCCGCGAGGTGCGCATCTTCGTGAAGCCAGACCAGATTTCCGACCTTCAGGCGCAGGACCTTGCCCGCAACATCGCCATGCGCGTTGAAAACGAAATGAAATACCCGGGTGAAGTGAAAATCAACGTCATTCGAGAGACGAGAACAATAGAGTTTGCGAGATAAAAAACGGACGGTTTTAAACTGCTACGAGATTTTTAACCGTATCTACGAACTATAGAGTGCGCTAATCGTCTCATGTCTTCTTTAAGCGCCTCTATAAAACGAGAAAGAATCATCCGCCCATGCGCCTGTGCTACAGCATCTCTCCTTTTCTCCTTGGCTAAATAAATTAAAAAATTCAGAGACCAATCATCTACCTGTTCGCTTTCATGTCGCATGCGAGCTTCATGCGTCTCTGTAAAATACGCGCCATTAATGGCCCTATAAGGTATTCCGTACAAGACGGAGCGTTTTTCACTAGCTCCAGATTCTTTCACACAATGGATTTTAACACTTCAGAGAAATATGCCAACGATTTCTTGCTATCGCGTAACCCTATTGCGCGAAACACGAACTATAGAATTTGCCCGCTAGCTAATGCGGACTTGATGCCGACAGGCGCAGACTTGACGCGGAAACCCCCGTAGCAGAGCTACGGGGTATTGAAATGAGTGACCTCGGAGGTCACTCATTTCAATACGGTATTTTATGTAGCCTTATGGATTAGGCGGATGGAATGAGCCTGATCGAATGGAATAATCCTCCCATTGAGCACAATACCTTTGAGGTCTATTCCTCCAAAAACGCCGTTTTCATGGAATTCGGTACCAGAGTTAATTTCAACGCTGTCTCCCGTGTCGATTCCCTGATTCTCAATGGAAGCGAGGATTGCAGCACCCTCCTCCTGTTGATTTCTTTCACGAACTTTGTTTTCACCCATACATTAGGTACGTTAGCTTAATAGCTCTGAATACATTAAGAGCACCATAGAGGATATTTGTCAAATTTTTCCTCTGTTGCCATACCCTATTGCACAAAAGATGGCTTATCCTATACTGTTTGAACGCCATTACTAGGCAATTTAATAAATAAAATTATATGAACAAAGCAGACCTCGCAGACAAAGTGCACGGAGTCGTCGGCGGTACAAAAACGCAGGCAGATCAGGTCGTAGAGACCTTGATTGACACAATTATTGCCGCTCTTAAGAAAGGAGACGAAGTCTCTATCGCAGGCCTCGGCATCTTCTCAACCAAGATGCGCCCAGCGAGAACTGGCCGCAACCCACGCACGGGTGAATCTATCAAGGTTCCCTCCATGCGCGTACCAAAGTTCCGCGCGGCAAAAGGCCTCAAGGACGCGGTTAAATAATCTGGCACTCTGTACCAGCGCAGATAGACGCTGACAGAATGCACCTGCCCGCCGAAGCCTCGGCGCAGGCGGGGATTGACGCATAATAAAAACCCCGCTTGAAGCGGGGTTTGTTGTATAGGAAAATTTATGCGGCTATTTTTGCTTTTTCCCCGTCCCCTGTCGGCGGCGGAAGAGGTTTGATGTCTATAATTTCTTTGAGTGTACAGAAAAAAGTCTCTCCTTGTTTTGTCCGGAATGTAATATCCCTCGTGTTGAGTTCTCTATTTGGCTTCATCTCAATCACTCGGCCGACCGCAGTTCTCTCATTTGTAATGATAGTTATCTCTGTTTTTTTATGAATGGAGTCTAAAATTAATCCAAAAAGGGCTTCTCGATTTTGTGCACCTTCAAAATGAATATCAGAGTCTGACATAAAAGATATTTTAGCAAATCTGTGCGGGTGGGGGGAGTCGAACCCCCATCTCAATCTTGGAAGGATCGCATAATAGCCGCTATACGACACCCGCAATTATTTTCTCGTAGGCACCTTCAATTAAAGCGAGAATTTTTCTTGAAAAGAAGGAGCCATAGTCGGGACGACCAAGCGCACGGATACCGAGATGTAAGGTCCCATAGGGTAGCTTGCCATGCTTGATAGCTTTTTTGTTTGTACGCCAATCTATTGATGACTTTTGAAATTGGCTTATTGGAATAGTAGTTTCCAATGACCAAAATTGCAAACACTCCTCAATAGAAGAATCTGGATACAAATGGAGCCGCGGAGCAAATTGCTCGGTGGTAACGCCAAGCAATTTGAACCATTCAATACTTATTTTGATGACCCTTGGATCGGCATTCACTACTCGAACGATATCCGCAGTCTTAGCCCCCTCCCCCAAATACAACCCGAGCCCAAACATAAATAAATCGCGGCGCGAAACGGATTTGATTTCTTTTTGAGCAATATTCTTGGCGGTTTGGAAGGACATTTGTTTCTTCTGGATTGCTTTCTGTATTGAAATGGCCCGAGCTTTTCCTATTTTTTCTATGGTTTCTTCATTGGGTGTATACAGTTCTGCGGCTAACCAATCGCTCAGAGTGCTTTTTGATAAGCCGGTATGTTTTGAAATATAAGAATACGAGTATCCTTTTTTTCTCAACTCAAAAGCTTGCTTCCTGATACCAATAGTGTGCATATTGTATACCTACTATTGTATTGTAAAAGTTAAAGCGAGTATACGGTTTTCCACACTTTGCTGTTGTGGAATATACTGCGCTTGGTGTTCATCCTACAAAAAATAATCCTCGCCATAGTCGCCTTGATAGCGCTGGCATTCGGTTTGGGAAGTCAGCCGACGGTCGTTATCGCCCCTACCGAAACACAGCCGGCGGTACTTGAAACGCCGCAGACAACTAAAAGCGAAGCAACAGCAACGCCCGCTGAAACAAAACCTGTACAAAAACCTCCGGAGAAGAAAGAAACGCCGACAACCACGCCCGCCGCGAGCGCTACTCCCCCTCCAGCTATCAAATCCATTGCCGAGGCATTCGTCGATCTAAATGTACCACCGGTCCCGACCTCGCCACCGGCCACACAATCAACAAATGAAAAAGCACGTGCCGCATTGGTCAATATCATTTGTACCACCGAGGCCTCGGGACCGTTGAATTCAATCTCCGCAAGCGGAGTCTTCATTCATCCCTCGGGAGTCATCATCACGAACGCGCATGTGGGACAATATTTCCTTCTCAAGGACTACCCGCGCAAAGGCTTCATGAACTGCATCATACGCACGGGAAGCCCCGCACAGCCGAAATACAGAGCGGAGCTTCTATTCCTCCCTCCCTCGTGGATAGAAAACAACGCACAAAAGATAGACGACGAGTTTCCTACCGGAAACGGCGAGCATGATTACGCCCTTTTGCGTATCGCGGGCACTGTCTCTCCCAGCGTTACCTTCCCCGACGCCTTCCCCTATCTTCCATTTTCCATTGACCCGCCAAAAGAGAGCACCGAGGTGTTGGTTGCGGGATATCCTGCGGGGTTCTTGGGCGGCATTACCATTGCGAAAGATTTCTACGCCGCTTCTTCTATCACACGAATAGGACAAATCTATACCTTCAACGCAAACACCCCTGATATGTTTTCTATCGGAGGCACGATTGTTGCTCAGCAAGGCTCCTCGGGCGGCGCGGTAACCGACGGGAACGGCACTATGATGGGTCTCATCACTACGTCCACACAAGGAGCGGACACTGCATCCCGCGACTTGAGAGCCATTGCCACCTCCTACATCGTGAAAGACTTTGAGAAAGAAAGCGGCATGGCGTTTGAAACATTCCTGAACGGCAATCTGGCCGCCCAAGCAAGCGCATTTAACACGGGCACTGCCCCGACATTGACCAAAGCACTCACAAACGTTCTCGAAGGCCATTAGGAAAATCGCGCTTGACGCCTCGCCTCGCTTGACAGCCTTTCCACCACTTGTTAAGCTGTGTATCACTGTATTAATACAGTGATACATGCCAAGAATACGAAGAACGATAACAAATAAAAAAGAACGCGAGAAACGGCTAGAAGCGCTGTATGAAGCCGTGCTACTGCTCCGCGGCAAGGAAGAATGTGCCGCCTTTTTACGCGACTTGTGCACCATGTTTGAACTGGATGCCATGGCCGAACGCCTGTTAATCGCCCGCCTTATTGCAAAGGATATTGCGTACCGCGGCATAAGCGGGGACACCGGCGCTTCCACCACCACCGTTTCTAGGGTCTCGCATTGGTACCACCATGGAACGGGCGGCTACCGCACGGTCATTTCTCGCATGCATAAATAACTCTAACCCTCTTGCAAGAACCCGCGCTCTAGCCGCCCCTATGGGCGGTTTTTGTTTTACCAAAACTTAAGAAAAAAACATGAATGACAAAGAAAAAACTTTCTGGCAACGAAATTGGGAAGCTATTATCGAGGACGAAAAGAAGGTGGAAATGGAAAATTTTCTTTCGGACTTTGAGAACAGGCCAAGAGAAGATGTAGAAATGGTATTCAGGTCTCTCGAAAGATACGAGGCGGAAGCAAGAAAGAATTCCTATAAAGCCGACCCGAGTGCTTTGATTGAGTTTATAGCTCAAAAAATGTTGCTCGTGGGCGCTACTAAAACGTCCGTCGGAAAGGAGGGCTGTAATGTTATTGACTTAGGGTCAGGGTCAGGCGATTTGGTAAGAGGGCTTGCGAGCCGATTCCCAGGAGCATATGTGCGAGGAATCGATATGAGCCCAACCTTTGTTAGAAAAAATAGAGACCCATACACAAGCGGGAGACTTGGTCTTATTGATTCGCCTAGATTCATTGAGAGAGTGAGGAATAAAAGTCGCCCGGAGTGGCTCAACGGAAACGTGGTTTCAGTATTAACGCTTGATAGAGTCACCGATCCAAGACAACTGCTTGAAAATATGGCCCAATTCAAAGGAGCAAAAATATTAGCCACTCTTTTGCCGATTGTTGCAGAAGATGACAACCCCAGCAGACAAGGTGAAAACAAAATCGTCTACACAAGACCGGAAAAAAGAATCGTTCCTGGTGTTGAAGAATCCGAGGACAGAAAGAAGCTGGCGGAACTACTAAATCAGCTATGGCGTGAAAACGTTCTAAGCACAAAAGTCCCTTACGTAGTTACAAGCTCGGGTGACAGGCAAGAATACACATTGGATGTATTTTTTACGCGACCTAAGTAAATCTCTATGCGTAAATTCAACAATCAAACACTCAGAAAAATACTTGGTAAAAAATATGATGAGAATTTCTTTTCTGACGGAAGCGGAAAACTCGGGCGTGAGTTAGATAAAAAGGGAATATTGGTATTGCCAGACTTTCTCTCCAATAAAGCTCTGCGGGCTTTACAAAAAGAGTCAGTTTCACTGAAGAAAAGGGCTTACAGGAGCGAGTCGGTTTATAACCTGTATGTTTTGCCTGAAGATAAGAAGTCTGCGGCTGACTCGCCAAGAAACAGAAAATTCACCACGACGAAAGGATGTATTGCGGATGATCAGATACCGAGGGATTCAATCCTGCGGAAAATCTACGATGCACCTTTATTCCGAGCATTCATCTGTAGATTGCAAGGCCTGGAAGCCGTGTTTCCTTACGCCGATACGCTTTCCAGTATCAACATAAATTACTACGACCCGGGCGACAGCTTGGAGTGGCACTTCGACAACGCGGACTTTGCCGTTACTCTCTTGCTAAAAAACTGTGAGAAAGGTGGGGTGTACGAATATGTGCCTAATGTGCGCTATACGCCCAAGGGTGAAGAGGACTCTGCAACACTCACTAAAATCCTAGATGGGAAGCTGGAACCGAAAAGAGTAGCTATGGAAGCGGGTAGCCTAATGATTTTCAGGGGAAACCGTTCGCTCCACAGAGTGACGCCTGTGGAATCGGGCGAGCGCGTTTTGGTTACCTTGAACTACAACGTAAAGCCGGGAATCCCCCTATCGGAGAAGTCACGAAAGACGTTTTTCGGGAGAACCAAATAATGCATTGTATCGCTGTAGTACTACAGCGATACAAAACTACAAAAAAATATAAAATCGCAACGGGCTCACTCGTACTCAATAGTCGCGGGGGGTTTTTGGGTGATGTCGTACAAGACGCGATTCACGCCGCGCACTTTTCCAACGATAGCACTTGAGATTTTCTCCAAAAGTGCCGGTGGCATCTTGTGCCAGTCCGCCGTCATGCCGTCCACAGAATCAACCGCGCGAAGCGCAATCATGTATTCGTACGTGCGTGCATCTCCCATCACCCCGACCGTTTTAATGGGAAGTAAAACAGCAAATGCCTGCCAGATTTTCTCGTACTCCCCCGCTTTTTTCAGTTCTTCCATGAAGATAGCATCGGCTTCGCGAAGTATCGCCAAACGTTCTTCGGTCACCTCGCCTACAATCCGTATCGCAAGTCCCGGCCCCGGGAAAGGGTGCCGCCACACCATGTCATGGGGAATCCCCAAGGACTCCCCCACTTTCCGCACCTCGTCTTTGTACAGGTCGGCAACCGGCTCAATGACGGCAAGCTTCATCCGCTCGGGAAGGGTGAGGTTGTGATGGCTTTTGATTTTGGAAGCATGTTTGGAGGTTGAGGCGGACTCAATTCTGTCGGGATAAATAGTTCCTTGCGCAAGGAATTTAATGGGGTGCCCCGCAAGCTCTTTTTCAAGCGCCTGCTCAAACGACTCAATAAACGCATGGCCGATAATTTTCCTTTTCTGCTCCGGGTCCGTCACACCGGCAAGTTTCTGAAGAAAATCCTTGCGCGCATCAATGATATGGAGGTTCTTGAAGCCCCGCGCGCGGAGCGCGCGGGAAACTTCCTCCACTTCTCCCTTCCGAAGAAGCCCCGTATCCACGAAAACCGCATGCAAGCGGGTTCCGATCGCCTTATACAAAAGTGTGGCCGCCACCAAAGAGTCCACCCCGCCCGAAATACCAATGACGACCTCGGCGGTTCCGATCTCCCGCGCCATTTTTTCCACAATCCCGTCCGCCACGACGCTTACGCTCCAGTCC
The DNA here is from genome assembly GCA_036517815.1 of Minisyncoccota bacterium. Classification (GTDB taxonomy): domain Bacteria; phylum Patescibacteriota; class Minisyncoccia; order Phycocordibacterales; family Phycocordibacteraceae; genus Phycocordibacter. The sequence goes on from DATDST010000064.1 coordinate 9,368, forward strand.
TTCTTGGCCTTTGCGATTTTGAAAAGAAAATTGGAAAGGATTTTCCCTCCGTGCACGGTGTGCGTCACTTCGGGATGGAATTGAATGCCGTATATCTTCCGTTTCTCATCCGCGAACGCCGCATACCGGCAGGATTTAGTGGAAGCGGTTTTCACAAAGCCCGTCGGCAATACGGTAACTTCATCGCCATGCGAGAACCAGACGATTTCCTTTGCGGAGAGTCCTTTGAAAATAAGGTCTTTCTTTGAAATTGAAAGCGTCTCTTTGCCGAATTCTCTCCGCGCGCCGTGTTCAACTCTGCCGCCGAGCATGTGGCCCATGAGCTGAAGCCCGTAACAAATACCGAGAATAGGAACACCGAGTTCAAAAATTTCTTTGAAGGGGAGCGGGGCGTTTTTTTCGTCCACGCCCGTGGGTCCGCCTGAAAGAATAATGCCGGCGGGATTCAGTTTTTGAATCGCTTCCGCACTTGCATCAAACGGCAAAATCTCGGCTTTCACCCCGAAATCCCGTACGCGGCGCGCTATCAAATGCGCGAACTGGCTTCCGAAATTGAGAACGACGATCATATTTTATTATAGCACGAAAACCGCCCCGGCGTTATGCCGGGGCGGTTTTTGTGCTCTGAAGCCGAGTTAGAGCCCGATTTGGACGCCACCTGAACCCGATGCACCTCCGCCGGTACCGTTTACGCTAGCTCCAGCGTGCGTCTCTACCGAAGCATCCCCTTCAATGCGGAGAGAGTTCGGAAGGATGCCGGAGTCCGCGTCGTTATTGTCATTCCCGTTTGATTCGCCGGAAGACTCGGCTTTTGCTTCTGTGGACGAATCAGAATGAAGGATTGCAGGCACCTTGATATCGGTGTTCTCGGCCGCGTTCAGGTATACCGACAGCTTCTTCACGGTGACAAATGCCTGTTGGTACGCATGGAAGGCCGCGGTAAAGTCGCCTTTCGCGGAAAGGGTATCGCCGGTTGCCGCAAGACTGGACGCAACAGAAATTTCTAACTTCACGGCAGCCGCAACGGCGGCATCAAGCTTGACGGAAACTGCCGCAAACGCTTTCTCGGCGTTCGCAATCGCCGCCTTCGCCATTGTCCCCATTTTAACGGAAACAGTCTTCTGCGCATCCGCGTTTGCTGAAGCATCCGACTTCGCATTCACAGTTCCCGCCGCGCGGGCTGATGCAGAACCCACAGCGCGCGCGCTGACTTCAGCGTTGCCTTCGGCATGTGCGCGGATAGCAGACACCAAACGGGCTTTTTCGTGTACCAATGCCACCAAGTCCCCTACATCGACTTTGGATTTGGCGTCAGAGCGATTATTCACTTGCGCGAGCAAGGTGCCGTGGGCCGCGAGTCCCGTTTCAAGATTTGAGGCCACATCAATCGCCGCCGCCGCGTTGTCTTCGGAGAGTTTCGTGACACCGGTTACCGCCGCGTCTGCGTGTTCGGAAAAGCTCGCCGAAAGGTCCGCCTTCGTGTCCGCGTTTAATGTGTTTTTAGCCGCAAGATTGGTCGCTTCTTCCAAACGGCGCTCCGCAAGGCGCCCATGGAGAGCGGCTTTTGCTTCTGTAGAAAGTGCAAGCGCGGTCTGCAGGTTCTCGTTCACATGTATCTTTACCGGGTAGAGCGTGTCCCCCGGAAGCGTTCCTTCCGCGGCATATGAAACCGAGCCGGAGAAAAGAAGCGCGAGTATAAGTGCTATAGGCATAGGTTTTTTTGTTATCGTAAATAAGGACGAAAGGAAATTTCCTTTCTCCTGCCTATGACGGACGTCCGCTGTGTCTCTGACAGCGGGTTTTATGGCGATATATTCCGAAAGCACCTCGCGCATCTTTTCGCGCTCGGCGGAGGAAAGCGAAACGCCCGTGCCTACTTTTTGTATATAGTTTTTTATATTGATTTTTCTCATATATTTTCTTCTGCGAGAAGCACGCCTCGAAGCTTGATAAGCGCGCGGTGGATGCGAACCGAGACGACATTCTCCGTCACTCCGACGATAGGCGCGATTTCCTTCGTGGAAAGTTCTTCCATGAACCGCAGCGTCACAATGGCACGGTAGTCGTCCGGAAGCTCGGCAACGGCGTTTTTCACGCGCTCCGTGAGCATCCGGTCGTCTGCCGAGCTTTCTATTTCCGCGAGACTTCCTTCGGCGAACTGCTCTTCAGTGGCATCTCCGGCTTTTTCAAGAACCTCATCCAGCGAATCGGATTTTGATTTGCGGTATTCGTCTATGATGAGGTTGTGCATGATGCGGTAGAGGAAATTCTTCGGGTCGCGCATGTCTCCGCCCTTCCGAATATATTCCCAGCCCTTGAGAAACGCGTCCTGCGTCAGGTCAAGCGCTTTGTCGCGCGAGCTCAGGCGGAAAAACGCATGCCGGAACAAACCGTCCGAGTGCTCTTCAAAGACCTTCAGGAAAGCTTCTTTGGTGACTCCCATCGCCTTCCTACTTTACTAGACGTGCGGCAGGCGTGTCTATTTCAAAGGATAGATAGCGGGCTCTTTGTTCGTGACCTGAATGGAATGAAGGACTGAAGCGGGCTTCCAAATTCCGGCAACCCCAAAAAGATCCCCTTTTCGATATGAACGCAGAAGTACTCCATCAAACATACCTCGGAGCGTAGAGCTGTCTGTGAGATTTGCCTCTACCTCGTAGCCCACAGAGGCACCAGCACCATCAAGCTTTTGATACAATATGCGTCTTGTTTCATTGCGAGACTTTATCAAGTGGAATTCAGATCGTGCCCATGAAAGTGCTTTTTCAGCGCCTAACATCATAGAATTACGAATTATAGTTTGAGCCTCTTCTCCCAGTTTTTTGCTATTGCCTTTGCTTTCTCTCCGGCAATGCCGGTATAGGCGGAGGGATTTTTGAGTATGTTTTTCTGTTCAGATGTCATTTTTTCAAGATACGGCTTCATCTCGGAGTCAGCGAGCACGATTTCTTCAAGCGTCTTGCCGTCTTTCTGCGCAAGGAGCGTCAGATTTCGCACTTTCTCGTGCGCGTCCGGATGACCGAGAGACGCGAGGAGGATATACAAGGGTTCCGCCGCGATAAGGCCTTTGGAAAGCGAGAGATTTTTCTCCAAATTTCTTTTGTCCACGGAAAGCTTCTCCATCGTGCGCGTCAAGCGTTTTGCGGCAGAAACTGTGTAGGCAATCGTCTCGGCATAGGTGCGCGCGGAAGCGGAGTTCGTAAGGTCGCGCTGATGTTCGCTCACTTGGTCCATAAAAGCCGTCGTCATACGGGGCGCTATGATTTTCCAAATGCTTTTTACGTTCTCAAAATTGATGGGATTCCGTTTTTGGGGCATCGTGGAAGAACCCACTTGGTCTTTTGAAAATTCTTCTCCCACTTCCCCTATTTCTGTGCGCTGGAGATGGCGCATGTCGTCCGAAAGGTTCGCAAGGATTCCCATGGCGATGGTTGTTTCCGCGAGAAGACGTATGACCGGCTCGGGCGGAGCGATTTGCGTGGAGTGTTCTGCTGGTTCCAAGCCCATTTCCGCAAGGACATCTTTTTCAAAAGATTCTGGGTCGGGAAATATCAAAGACAAAGCGTTGTATGCCCCGACTGCCCCGGAAAATTTTCCCCGAAGCTCTTTCGCAAGCGCCGAAAGCGCTTCGATGGACTGGCCGAGCCGCGATACAAAACCCGAAATGGCAAAACCGAAGGTAAGGGGCACGGCGTGCTGACCATGAGTCCTCCCTACCTGCACCGAGCCTGCCTCTCGAATAGAAAGCTCAATGAGAGCCTTTTCGAGAGCTTTGAGAGCCGGTACCAGAACCTTGTCCGTAGCATCCCTAAAACGCGCCGCGTTCGCGGTGTCTATGATGTCATAGGAAGTAGCCGTCATGTGAACGTAAGGTTTCGCGGCATCCGAAACTTTCGAACGAATAACATTTACCATGGCACGAATGTCGTGCTTCACCCTTTCTTCCTCGGTCGCTACTTCCTCGGGAGTTACCTGCACACAGGCCTTTTCAACTTCAGAAACAACCTCCTTCAGGCACAATCCCCTCTTCGCAAGGGCTTTTACCAATGCCACCTCTACGGCAAGCTTGTATTTAAGATACGCCCTGTCAGAGAGATACTGGGCTGATTCCTCATCAAAATACCGGTAATCAATTGGAGATATCGAATCAAACGGATCCGATGGTTTCATTGGTTAAGTATACCAGAAACTCATGTTTTGTTAAGTAATTTTATAAAAGACATTTCTATGTCCTTTTACAATAACGAGTTATAGTTAGGGAACTCGGGGCGTAAGGAAACCTTTCGCCCCGTTCCTCAAAAAGAATGCATGCGAGCATGATATTCTCTTTCTCGTCGCGGGGCGTCGTATACCGGTAGTACGCTTGCTTTGGGGTCGAATTCTTTGTCGGGGTGTCGTATACCGGTAGTACGCTTGCTTTGGGAGCAAGATGACCGAGTTCGATTCTCGGCACCCCGACAAAGAATTTGACGGGATGTCCGGGGGACATCCCCGGCTCCGTAGGAGAAGATGACCGAGTTCGATTCTCGGCGCCCCGACTGAATAAAAACATTCTCTTCAAGGCTAAACCTTGAAATTCAAGGTTTAGCCTTGAAGAATAGATCATCCTCCAAGAATAACGTTTTCTAAGTGCCTGACTTTGGCAAGTTTTTTCTTTTGATCCAAAAAGACAGCAATCACGTCAAACTGCCAATCCTCTACCCTGTACTGGGCTATGTATGCCTGAATGACCCGCATGAGCCGTTTGGCTTTCATAGGGTGCATGTTTTCTTCCGGGCGGTATGTTTCATGTGGAACTCCATCTTGTCCCGTTTCCCATGAAACGGTCTTTACCTCAATAAACCTGTATTTACCTGACGTTTCACGTGAAATGATGTCTATTTCTCCATATGGTCTTCTAAAATTCACGCTAACAATCTCAAAACCTTTGTTTTCAAGAAATTCACCAGCAATTTTTTCTCCTTCAGATCCAAGAAAATTATGCCTAGCCATTAACGGTATTGTTTCATATGAAACGCTGTGTTAATAGTTTCACGTGAAACGTTTAAGGTACAAAAATTAAAGGACTTTTTAATAAAATGGCTTATAATAAGGATATTTCTATAAAAAATCATAAAAGTCTAAGGACATCATATCTTGTCCTTTATCCACATAATCACAGAGTTGTCCCCAGAAACAAGGAGTGCAACGACTATGTTTCGTAGGATGCCGCGCACTCTGTGTGCGGCGCCACAAAAACAAGGAGTGCAACGACTATGTTTTGGCGGCACCAAAGAAATTCAAGTGTTTCACGTGAAACGCGTTTCTTGTGAAACTAGACGATGTGTTACTTTTTATCCGTGTCTTCCGGTGGTTTCTGAACCTGTATTGGGCTCAAAAGGGGATCGCTGGGGAGGCGCCCTTCCAATACTCCGTGTGCCGATTCATGTTTGTTAATTTCTGTCTGTAGTGCCCTCAAAAGCTGTTTCGCATGGTCTGGAGTCAGAACATATGCCGATAACTCTCCACCCGAATGCATACCGAAAAGGAATAGGTCTTTAGATTGGGCTATAAGTACCCGTTCACAGAATTTATGTACGGGTTCCGATGGTTTTTTGTCGTCCATCCCGTTTAGAGGCAGGTCGCGGTCGTTGACCGCAGGCCAGCATAATAAGCATTAAATAATTCTCGACCGTTTAGCATGTTTATTAGATTATAACTTGCGCGACCGCGGCCTCTAACGGGACCCATGATGGCTAGAGTACCACAAGGGGATTGGCAATCATGAATGCCGAGACCATGTGCATAAGTAATATCGAACTCCCGTCAATACCTGTATAATTACTTATATGAGAAAAGACCGAGATCAAGTAATGGCAATGAGAAAAAGTGGAAAAAGTTATACGGACATAGAATCCCGTATGAACATCCCGCGGAGCACCTTGTCTGAATGGTTCAAGCATGAAGAGTGGTCAAAAGAAATCAGAAAAAACCTAACGGCAATCGCACAAGAAAAGAGCCGAGTAAGAATAATTCGCTTGGACAGGGCAAGAGGCGAAAGACTGACTCTCCTTTACGAACAGGCCCAGAAAGAGGCGCGTGAAGAATTCGAGCTCTTTAAATACCACCCGTTGTTTCTTGCGGGTTTAATGGTGTATTGGGGGGAGGGGGATAGGGTAACAAAAGGGCTAATACGCATTGCGAATATTGACCCGGATATGCTTCGTCTGTTCGTCGGTTTTCTTGAACGGGTCTGTGGTATTGAGAGAAAGGATATTAGGGCCGCTATTCTGTATTACCCTGATTTAAACATAGAAGAGTGTCTCAAGTATTGGTCTCGTGAAATTGGCTTGGAGACGGGAAATTTTATCAAGAGTACCCTCATTCAAGGACGGCATAAAACAAAGAGGGTTCGATACGGAGTGGGAAGTATTTACGTATCCAGTTCTTATCTGAAAGTTAAAATACTTGAATGGATTCGCTTAGCTCCGAAGGAGTTGATGAGCGCGGAATACTATGCAAACATAGGAAACACTGCGGGCATGGTTTAGTGGTAGAACAGGATCTTGCCAAGATTCAGGCGGGGGTTCGATTCCCCCTACCCGCACTAGGAGTGAGAACAGCCGAAAGCTAGCTTTCGGCTGCCGAGCGACGACGTGCGGGGAAGGTCTCCTTACCCGCACCAGTCAAAAGCTAGATAGTATAGTGTCCATACGCGCCTGTAAGGAGCCCTTGCAGGCGCTTCGCTCGGACGTCATGAAAGCCTAGCTTTCGCGACGCTCCTCGCTCGCGCCTGTGGTGGAATGGATATCATAACTGCCTTCGAAATTCACTTTAAAAACAATGGGGAAGCACCCGAAAGCAAAAGGCGATCTTTGGAAAGACCTTTTGAAGAAGAGCGTTGATGTAAAAGGGGCAATCGTGTGTCTTGAGAAGGAGCCAAAAAAGTAAGTTCGTTAGCCGCCGATTCGTGAGAGCCGTTGTAGATCTTACCGGAAAGAAATCCCATATGAATGCGGACAAGGGAACGCCGCGTTTCATTAAGGGTGAGGGAAAGATTCTTGGCGATCGCAGGAAGATGCATCTGCCCGACTTGTAACTTCTCTAAAACCTTGAGGTCGTCTACCGCCTTGGCACGAGCGCGGGGGGTGGACAGCAACACAAAAAACACGTGTTCAGCGTTTTTGGGCATGTAAATACCGGCGTGAGTGTTATAAAAAGTGGAAAAATAGCGCAGTGATGCAAAGAAATTCCGCTCAAACACCCGTTGCCCGTGCATCATCACGCAGCCCTTCTGAGTTTCCGCAACTGATTTGAGAAGGGTGAGGTACCCATGCGCTCCTTTGAAGGCAGGGTAACCTTCAAATGAAACATAGGCGGTAGCATTCGGAATTACCGGAATTGCGTGAGCAAACGCACAGAGAGAAGGGAAATTTTCCAACGTAGCGAATCTCTTGTCGGCGTCGGTATGCATCACGGGGAAGCCCTGCTCGACAAGAGCCTTCGAAAATCCGCCAGTATGCCCAGCAACTACGATGAGCGGGGCACGGCCACCTGGGCTGATATGAAGTAGTTTTCTAAAAGCACGTGGAAAATCAGCTTTTGAAAAATCGAATGTGGATTGTTTGTGCGGATGGATCCGATCTTCTTCTGTGGCTGGTGTAGAAACCCGATCTGCCCATTTTCTAAAAGCTTGGAAGGCCTCTCGAGAATCTGAATTGATTCGCACCTTGGCAGGAAAATCGACCGGGGAGGCGGAAAGGGAGGCGGTAATGCTTGAAGCGACTTTTCCGGCTTCAGCGCGAATAGCGTTATAAAGCGCGGATTCTCTTTCTTGGTTTTTAACTTGAGTGCGAAATATCACTTGGTCACGGCGCCCCTCAAGGGTTGGTTGTTCGAATCGCATCTCAATGTTAGAACATAATTTTAAAAGGATTGCAAGGAATGTGCTGAATACCGGGTGGTAGTTCGCCCCTCAAGGCCGTATAGTAAACGTCTGCGCCCGTGGTGAAATGGATATCACATCAGTCTTCGGAACTGATGTTCCGGGTTCGAATCCTGGCGGGCGCACAAAACACAGAAACACGCTCCCTGCGGAGCGTTTTCTGGTTTTGTGCGGGCCGGAGCGATATCCTGAGTTTCGAAGGATCGCGAGGCGAGGCCAGCGACCGAGGAGCGCGCCGGTGCGACGAGAGTTGTGGCCACAATAACGTACAATGTCCCTATGAAATTCGAGATACCGAAAGAAGTGCTGGTAGTTGCGGAAACACTTGAAGAAGCTGGGTTTGAAGCATATCTCGTCGGCGGATGTGTACGTGATTTGATCTTGGAGAAGACACCGAAAGACTGGGACATTACGACAAACGCAACGCCGGAGAACATACAACCGCTTTTCACCGAAACGTTTTACGAAAACGAATACGGAACCGTGGGTGTCGTTTCAGAGACCGACAATCCCACTCTCAAGGTGGTTGAAGTTACGCCGTACCGCAAAGAAGGGGAGTATTCGGATTCACGCCGTCCAGACACGGTGGAATTCGGCGTTTCGCTTTCAGAAGATTTGAAGCGTCGTGATTTCACCATAAACGCCATCGCATACCGTCCGAAAACAGAGGAGTTCGTGGACGAGCACGAAGGACAAAAAGACCTTGGAAACCGCCTCATACGCGCGGTAGGGGAGCCAACCGTCCGTTTTGAAGAGGATGCGCTTCGCATGATGAGGGCGGTAAGACTCTCGGCGGAATTAGGCTTCGCGATAGAGCAAAAAACAGCGGACGCAATATACAAGAAATCGGAAAACCTTGCGAAAATTTCAAAAGAACGCATCCGCGACGAGCTCATCCGCATTCTTGAAACGGATGTGCCGATGCAGGGTATCTTTCTGGCCCAGCGGCTGGGACTTTTGAAACATATCGCGCCGGAGCTGGAGCTGGGGATGGGCGTCGCGCAGAATCAAGCGCACTCGTTTGACGTATTTGAACATTTGCTCCGTGCACTCCAACACGCGGCGGATAAAAAGTGGGCGTTTGCCATCCGGCTTGCGGCTCTTTTTCACGATGTTGCAAAACCGGAGACACGACGCTGGTCGGATGAGAAAAAAGACTGGACCTTTTACGGACACGATGTCGTGGGAGCCAAGCTCACTAAAAAAATACTTAAAGACTTGCGCTTCCCCGCAGATGTTATTGAAAAAACGGTGAAACTGGTGCGCTGGCATATGTTCTTTTCCGATCCGGATCAGATAACGCTCTCGGCCGTGCGCCGTGTCATCACGAATGTAGGCACAGAAAACATTGAAGACTTGCTCTCCTTGCGCATCTGCGACCGGATAGGCACGGGACGGCCCAAAGAACAGCCGTTTCGCCTGCGCAAATACATGGCGATGGTTGATCAGGCGCTTCGGGACCCTATTTCAGTCTCCATGCTCGCCATAGATGGAAAAGACGTTATGCAAATAATGGAAGAGAAGCCAGGACCTCGAATTGGGTGGATACTCTCCGCGCTTCTTGAGGAAGTGTTGGAAGACCCGGAGAAAAACACCAACGAATACCTCTCTGAAAAGACACTCGTTCTCTCACGCATGGAAGATGGGGCACTGAAGGAGAGGGGGGAAGAGGGGAGGCAGGCGCGGGAAAAGGCGGAAGAGAAAAAAATTGCAGAGATTTTAGAAAAACATCACGTGAGTTAGAACCCATCTCAAAATAAATGGCATAGCGAGAGTGTTTTTATGCATAGCGGTTTATTTTGAGATGGGTTCTAGTTCTTGGGACTGCGCCGCGCGGACTCGTACTTGTCATAGAAATTGTTGGCCGTAGCGCCAATTACTACTATTTCTTTGGCATAGCCGGCATTGGTGCCGGAAAATTTATTGAGTGTATCCCGTAAGAGCTCATTTGAGACCTTCTGTGTAGCCGGACGGTTAACGAAATTGCTGTTGACGAAGAACGCCACCGTATTATGCAGTTGTTCGCACTGTTCTCGTACGTCCAATAATCTATCAGTAAGCTTGCCAAGCTCGGAAAGAGCAGTTTCCGGCAAAGAGGTGACTACATCATTAAGCTTGGTTCTCATCGAGTCTACTGCTCTCACTTGAGCACCTATGGTTGTAATGAGCGCTCTGGCTTTGTTTTCGATTATTCTATTCGCAATAGCTTCTTCAATAGAAGACCGCGGCGCAGAGTTCTTTTCAGCTACAGAAAGACCGCCTGCGCCCGGGAGAAGGGCGGCAAACGCGCTCATAAGAAACACCCTACGGGATTTTTTTCAGGTTGGGTTGAAAAGTTCGGTTTTGTCCTTGATTCCATGGTTGTTGAAAACAAAAAACAGCCAAGACCGCTTTATGCGAGAGAGTATGCCATAAAGCAGATTCAACGCAAATCAATATCCAGAACCACCGGGCAGTGGTCGGAGCCGAGGATTTCCGGATGGATGGTAGAGGCCTGCACGTTTCTTTTGAGCGCCTTGCTCACGAAAAAATAATCTATTCTCCAGCCGACATTCCGCGCGCGGGCGTTTGCAAAGTGGCTCCACCACGTATAGTGGCCATTGCCTTTCGTAAACATGCGGAATGCATCCACAAAACCGGCACTGATTATTTTATCTATGCCCTCGCGCTCTTCCTTTGTATACCCATGCTCGCCCTCATTCGCTTTCGGATTCGCCAAATCGTCCGGCGTGTGCGCCACGTTCAGGTCTCCGCAGAAAATAACCGGCTTTTTCTTTTCGAGTTGTTTTACATACGCGAGGAAAGCAGGGTCCCAGTGCGCGTGGCGCATGGAGAGACGCGAGAGGTCGGGTTTCGCGTTCGGCGTATACGCATTCACGACAAAAAATTTCTCAAACTCGGCCGCGATGACGCGGCCTTCTTTGTTCGGGTCTCCGTATCCGTCTTTCAGATTAAATTTTTTGATTATTTCTTCCGGAAAACCGAGCAAAACTGAAAGGAGCTTTTGTTTTGTGAAAATCGCCGTCCCTGCATATCCTTTTTTTTCGGCAGAGTTCCAATACTCTTCGTATTCCGGCAAATCAATAACCGCCTGCCCTTTCTCTGCCTTCGTTTCCTGTAAACAAAGAATGTCTGGTTTGAGCTTCTCAATAAAGGGAACAAAAAGCCCTTTATTATGCACTGCCCGTATACCATTTACATTCCAAGAAATAAG
>DATDST010000065.1:0-3121 GCA_036517815.1 Minisyncoccota bacterium
AAAAGAACGAAGCGGGAGAAGAACGGGAACTTATTCGGTTTAAAAATCCAAATCGCTTGGTGACTTTCAATGATGCGGTGCGCGGCGACATAACGTTCGATACGACCGAGCTCAAGGACTTCGCCATCGCAAAAAGTTTTACCGAACCGCTATTCCATTTTGTCGTGGTTGCGGATGATGCGAGGCAAGGGGTGACGCATGTCATTCGGGGCGATGATCACATTTCAAACACTCCGCGCCAAATTCTTATCTATGAGGCGCTCGGAGCATCACTTCCCATATATGCGCACCTGCCGCTTGTTTTGGGAGTAGACCGTTCCAAGCTTTCAAAGAGAAAAGGAGCACTGCCCTTGACGGAGTATAGAAAGCTCGGATACTTACCCGAAGCGATTTTAAATTACGTGGCGTTTCTTGGCTGGCATCCCGGAGGTGAGCAAGAAATCTTCACCAAGAAAGAACTCATTGAGCGTTTCAGCCTGGACCAAGTGCAGAAAAGCGGTGCGATTTTTGACGAGACGAAACTCAAATGGGTAAACCGCGAGCACTTGCTCCGCATGACTCCGGAGGCATTCCAAATGGAGGCGGAAAAATTTCTCTCAAAGGAAACACTCGCGGCGCTTAAAGAAAAAGGTCTTTTTGACGCGCTCGTGCCCGTTATGCGCGAGAGGATACAAACCTTTGGGGAATTGGCCGAGATGGATAGGGGAGGGGAATTTGCATATTTTGCTCAACTGCCTGCCTACGACTTTCAGAAACTACGCTGGAAAGGAGAATCGTCTGAAGCTACCCGCAAACGCCTGAAACACACGCAGACGCTGTTGGAAGCGATCCCTGATGACGGGTGGACATCACAAGCCATAAAAGACGCCCTGTGGCCGTATGCGGAAGCGGAGGGCAGGGGACAGGTATTGTGGCCTTTGCGCTACGCTCTTTCGGGGAGGGGAAAGTCCCCAGACCCCTTCACTATTGCAGGTATTATAGGGAGAGATGAAACCATTACGCGCACCCGGCGTGCTATTTCCGAACTGGACGCACAATAAAGTCGCTCTGTATGCGCTTCTCGCCCTGTGTATCCTCGGGGCAGTGTTTATTCTGCCTGTCATTGCCGAGGGTGATACCGCGGAAGAACTTCAGCAGAAGATAGCCGACAGGAACGCAAAAATAGCGGAGCTTGAAAAAGACATTGCCGCATACGAGAATAGCCTTACAAAAATCGGATCACAGAAAAAAACTCTTGAAGGGGAAGTGGCGCGGCTTGATCTTTCCCGAAAAAAGATAGGAGCGGATATTTCCGTTACCGAAAATCGCATCCAAGCCGCCGAATTGGAACTTGAAGAATTGGACGGCGCGATTGGCGACAAACAATCGCGTATCAAAAACGGCAAAGCGGCGATAGGAAAATCGTTACGGGATTTGTATGAGCTCGGAGATACCACGCTCGTGGAGCAATTATTGACCGCGGACGGTTTAACGGAAGCGTGGCAAGAACAGGACAAACTTCGCCAGCTTGATACGAGCATACGGTTTGAAATCGCCGAATTAGAGAACGTGAAAGAAGCGCTGACAATTGACTACCATGCCGTGCAGGATAGGCAAGCAAAGCTCGTGTTGTATAAACGCGAATTGTCAGGACAGAAAATGCTCCTTGATCAGAACAGGAAGGAACAGGCGCTTCTTTTGTCTCAAACCAAGAATAAGGAATCTGAATATCAGAAAATACTTCAGGAAAAACAGTCAGCGAAGGCGGCGTTTGAACAGGAACTCCATGACTTTGAAGCGGCGCTCCAATACACACTAGACCCTTCGAAAATCCCCGCGGCCGGGTCGGGAATTCTCAGGTTTCCATTGGATCCCACATTCATGGTGCGCTGTAAAAGCCGACAGTCCACCTTCGGCAACATCTACTGCATCACCCAGTATTTTGGCAATACGCCGTTTGCCAAAAGCGGCGCCTATAACGGCAAGGGCCACAACGGCGTTGACTTTGGCACGCCGGAGGGAACGAAAGTCGTTGCGGCGCTTTCCGGCGTGGTGGTGGGAACCGGAAATACCGATATCTACCGCGGATGTTATTCCTATGGAAAATGGGTCCTCGTACAGCACGCAAATGGCCTTTCTACCGTTTACGGGCATATGTCCTTGGTAAGTGTCATCCCGGGAGATGTGGTGCCTACAGGGGCGCTCCTCGGCTACACCGGAAAGACCGGCTATGCGACGGGGCCGCATCTCCACTTGAGCGTGTTTGCCACCGATGCAGTTAAACTTACGCACTACGGCGACGTAAGGCCTACATCGAAATGTGCTCAAACAACCATCCCTATCGCCCCTACAGAAGGATATTTGAATCCGATGTCGTACCTGTGATGGTGTTAATTTTATACGATCGTAGAAATTTAACACCACTGAACCTGGGCGAGATAATCCACACCCCATTCTCCAGAAGGTCAATTTTGGTGTTCAATGGTGATGTCGATGTTCTTTATTAGTTTTTAAGAAATTTTTAGGTAATACTATGAAATACCTTCATATAGTCGCCTACATCCTCCTTTTCATCGGAGGAATCAACTGGGGCCTTGTAGGCATCGGCGGCTTTGCCGGAGGAGACTGGAATGTAGTATCCATGATCCTCGGCTCGTGGCCGGCGGTTGAGTGGCTGGTCTATGTCCTCGTCGGCCTTTCGGCGGTCTACCTTGCGGCAACGCACAAAACGTACTGCAAGAACTGCATGGCCGGCGGTAGCGGAATGGGTGGAGGAATGGTCTAACCCAAGAAAAACCCTCTCACGAGGGTTTTTCTTTTTGTCATAAAAATATTATACAACATAATCTCGGATAGAGCAAGTATTAGAGAGGGAAGTGGTTTTTAGAAATTTTTTCTCTTGACGTGGAGAAACGATACAAGAGAAGACTGGTTCATTTTTCCCCCTCGTCTCATCTCTGGCATTCGGCGTGTGGAAGAAGAGGAAAGGCCGTGGTTGCCAGCATGTCTTAGGCCTTTTTTATTAAGAGCCTATCCCAATAGGGTCTGCGTAACGAGCCAGTCATCCTGCGAGCGAGACGCGAGTCGGAGAATATAACGTATTAAATATACGATATATTCGAGACGAAGCGTCGTAGCCGCA
>DATDST010000066.1:0-2416 GCA_036517815.1 Minisyncoccota bacterium
CAGATGCGGAATACAGTGGAGTGCTTGCCCCACCCGCCCGTGCGCGCACGAGATTATTTTTCGCTATTTCAGCGAAGCTCCCTAGATTTGAGCACTGCTGATGAACGCCCTTGCTTTGGATGAATCGGTGCCATTTGCCTCCATCCAATCGCAAAAGTACTTGACCATGTAGGCCTTATATTTTTCAAAGGCGCTTTTCATCATTTGAACACCTTCTTCGGCATGTAAATAATCTTTGTATACATCTACGAACGAAGCCAGTATCACCGTTACGGCCTGAACGACTCCAGTATTTGCTACGACTAGGTGATCTTCACGAGGACTTCCCCCAACCCAAATTTTTGCCTCTCTTTTAAGTGGCTCTGAATCTTGGGGTTTATGCAGTAGAATCTTTGATTGAACATATTTCATTGTTGAGTGTGTCCCCATTTCTGAAAGAAAGGAGTATACCGGGTCATATCTTTCCTTGCCGAGTTTTTTCCGGACACCGGCGGCGCTGTATTCGCGACGAACATTCTCTGCATCGTTCGGGTCATCGCTTGCCCAAAGTTGCAAATGTTCAGGTTGAGAACTAAATAACTCGATTTTGTCTTTAATTTCGTAGACAGCTCGAACGTGAGAAAGTACCTGCGGACCATATGCATGTTGCGCGAGGTGGAAAGCGACAATAAGCTCGTCTATTGCAGAACAGTACAAGGCAAGTATCGCGGCGTCAGGGCCTTTAAGATTATTACTAAGAACATCATGCATCAAATCAGCGATCATTTGCGTATGCTCTAAAAAAAATTCTTCCGTTGCTTTCAAAATTGGCTTATCGAGATGAGTGGGCTTTTCTAAAGTTTCCGCAATGGATTCTATGTCCCAATGATCTCCGTATGCGCTTGCGTGCATACGTGTCATTTTCCGCTTCTCAATACTATCTGGCATTTTTTCCAATGTCTCTTTTGCCAATGTACCCAGTATTTCGAAGGCCTTATCACCAATGATTTTTGCCTCAGAATCCAGGTCGTTGTAGTTGTCTTTGATAAATGCCAAGTATGCACTCATGCTCTCGCGCAGGTCCCCAGTTTCTTGGGCCTTTTTTGCCAACTCGACAAGCTTTTCCTGCAATTGTGCTTTGGTAATCATATGTAAGTTTCCAGTGTTATATACTTCCATCATGCTCTATTTTCTCTACGCCCGCAAAAGCACCGATGTCGAGGACAAGCAGGTACTTTCGATTGAGGCGCAATTGTCCGAATTGCGCTCACTCGCCAAGAGCGAGGGGTTAGAGATCGCCAACGAATTTGTAGAAAAGCGGAGCGCCAAAATGCCCGGCCGTCCGGTGTTCAACGAGATGTTGAAGCGCGTACAAAAAAGTGAAGCGTCCGGCATCGTGTGCTGGAAATTAGATCGCCTCGCGCGTAATCCGGTAGACGGCGGACAGATTAGTTGGTTTTTGCAAGAAAACATTATCCAACACATTCGCACGCACGACCGCAATCATTATCCGACCGACAATGTGCTCATGATGTCGGTCGAGTTTGGTATGGCGAATCAGTTTATCCGCGACCTAAGTTCAAATGTAAAACGCGGATTGCGCGCAAAGGTGAAGCGCGGCGAGTTTCCTTCAAGTGCACCTGTCGGCTACCTCAACGACGTGCGGGCAAAGACCATCGTCATTGACAGCAAAAAGTCGAAGGTCATTCGCGCCGCCTTTGAGCTATACGCCAAAGGCAATTCGCGACTCGAAGATATTTCTAATTTTATGTATGAAAACGGCGTGCGAAGTTTTGGCGGCCTCCATTTTCACAAAGACCGCGTGAAATTTATTCTCACCAATGCGTTCTATGTCGGCCTCTTTACCTACGGCGGCGAGATGCACGAGGGTCGCCACACGCCGCTTATCGAAAAGCGGCTGTTCGACAAAGTACAACAAGTCATTGTCGAACGCGGCCACCCGATGAAAGCCGTCAACGCGCCAAAAGCCCTGTGCGGGCTTTTGCGCTGCGGCGAGTGCGACATGGGCATTACGGCAGAAGAAAAGTTCAAATACCAAAAGAACGGCAACGTGCATCGGTATGTGTACTACCGCTGCACCAAAAAGAAAGGTAGCTGTTCGCAGTCATATATCCGCGAGGAGCCGTTGGTGGAGCAGCTAAACGACGTGCTTTCCGGCTACGCCATGCCGTCAGTGTGGCAAGCGGAGTTCGAGAAGCTCATCGCGGAAGACGAGCGAACAGCTTCTATCAAAAACGCGGCGCTCGTTCACGGGCTGCGGGAGAGAGTGCATAGTATCTCCCGCAAGCTCGACCGACTTACCGATTTGTATATTGCACAAGACATCGAGCGCGGCGACTACTTGGCGCGACGCCGTTCTCTTGTGCTTGAAAAGAAGTCGGCCGACGAGCAATGTGCTCGTCTTGAAGCGAACGCC
>DATDST010000067.1:0-3450 GCA_036517815.1 Minisyncoccota bacterium
GGGTGAGGTTCGAGCCGAAGATTTTTTGGCGGGAGGATTTTTTGGAGGGGTAGTCTTTGGATTTGGCTATTTCTTCAAGCAATGAGGCGTCCTTTAGCCATGCTCGCATGGGTTCGAGCCACACGGCGGCGTCTCGTTCAAGAAGCAGGATTCGCTCCTGCGCCGACTTCTTTTCGGACATCAGCGCGCGCTTCCTTTCGAGATAGTCGCCGCGCTCAATATCCTGTTCGACAAAGAGGTCGGTGATACGGGCAATTTTGCCGTCCAAGTCGGCAATCTTTGCCCGCATCGCTTGGACGGACGCCGCCGTGGTTTGAGAGGCATCCGCCGCATCTCGTTCGGCCATTGCGTCTAATTCTTTCGCCCAATGCGGCGGCAGAACGAATTTTGCGAGCAAGTCGGAGAGTTGCGAGTCCAACGATTCTTCCCGCACATACGGTTGTGAGCAATGGGCGGCGGCTTTCTTTTTCGTACAGCGATAGTAAATGTAGCGGTGGACGTTGCCGTTTTTCTGCCGCTTCAACTTGTCCTCGGCGGTGATGGAAAAGCCGCACTCGCCGCATCGCAAGAGGCCGCAATATGCTTGCGGCTCGTTCGTCGGTTTGTGGTGCGCACGACTGCGAAGCGCGAGGACTTTTTGCACCGCGTCAAAAAGCTCCTTGCTCACGACGGGCGTATGCGTGCCCTCGTACATTTCGCCGCTGTACGCGAAGTGGCCGAAGTAAAACGGATTGGAGAGCAGGAATGTTATCTGGTCTTTTTTGAGAGGTCTGCCGCCGCCCTTGCTCCACCCTCGCGTAGCTCCCGTCTTGACGCCGTGTTGAAAAAGAAAGTTTGCGACATCTTCGAGCCGCGATTCATTCTTTGCATACAACTCGAATGCCTTACGCACGAGCGGCGCTTTGCGCCGATCCACCACTATAGTCTTGGTGTATGGGTCATTGAGATAGCCCAAGGGCGCGGTACTTGGATATATACCCATTCGCGCTTTCTGCCGGAGACCTCGTGTCACATTCACGCTCAAATCGCGGATGTACTGATTGGCCATGCCGAACTCCACGGACATGAGAAGTACGTTGTCATGCGGGAAATACGCTTTGTCGTGCGTAACGATTTTTTGGATAGTGCCCTGTTGCAAAAGCCAACTAATGCGTCCGCTGTCCACCGGATTGCGCGAAAGGCGGTCTATTTTCCAACACACTATGCCTTGCGCCTCGCCGCGCTCGATACGCTTTAGCATTTCCTCGAACACGGGACGGCCGGGCATCTTCGCGCTCCGCTTTTCCACGAACTCCTCCGCAATCTCTAACCCGTCGCGCTTGGCGAGTGTGCGCAATTCCGCCAACTGCGCCTCGATAGACAACACTTGTTTGTCCTCGACATCGGTGCTTTTGCGAGCGTAGAGGAAATACTGCATCATTCAATTATAACTCCTATGACTCACATACTAGGCAGGAATGAGAAATGTCATTGCGGAAGTGGTCAAAAGTACAAAAGATGCTGTCTAGACAAAGACGAAAAAAGGGCGAAACTCAAGCAAAGAGTCATGACTATTACTCGCCGCGATTTTATATCTGGTCCGTACAAGATATGCCCGAATCAGGAATGTGCCACTGATAATACATTTGGAGTTTTTATGTCCATCGAGGGCGCGCGGGCATACACCAGAGAATGTTACCGATGCGGACATCAACAGGATTTTGCACTTCCGGAAATCAAGAAAAAAATAGTCTATCTCGACCAATTTGTCGTGAGCAATTTAATAAAGTTGCTTGATAAGTCCCATTCGAGTCACATGAGAATAAAAAGCGATCCATTTTGGGAAACGCTTTTTGTTAAACTTGAAAGGGCATGCAAGTCGCAGGCAATTGTTTGCCCCGACAGTTTTTATCATAGGGACGAATCACTAACGGGCAACATTGATTTTCGTTCGATGAAAAGATTGTACGAGCACTTTTCGAGCGGCAAGACCCTGTATCCGAGTGTTGTGATAGAAAGAAATCAAGTCGAACAACATTTTGAGGGATGGCTAGAAAGTAGAAAAGTCGTGTTCACGCTTGAGCCCGAAGATATCGCCTTTGATAGAAGTTTGCACAGTTGGTCGGTTGGTTTAAGGGTATCGGTTGGCGGAGGCCCCCATCTTGGGCAATTGGAAAGTCTCCAAAGGAGCAACGCTAGCACCAAAGAGCAACTCAAGCATGTTTGGGCGCGGTGGCAGGCTGAAAAGAGTGTCAATTTCACTGAGCGAGTCAGAGAGGAAACGTTGGCCATGGGTAAAGGATTAGTGGCCGCTGCGAAACAGTTTGCAGAAAGACGAGCCGCCGCCGTATCAAAGATGGCTAGAGGAGAGGGATACGAAATGGATTTGGATGACTTTTTGCCGCCAATGACCAATGACGTAATTGAGTCAATCGTGCGGGTGGCGCGAACGAAAAAGATGCCGGAGGAACAGATTCCAACGACAATCATCAAATACTTTACCGACGTAGACGCACTCCTCGAAGTGCCGCAAATCCGAATCAGTTCCGTCATGTTTGCAGGGTGGGCACACAGGGCAGCAAATGGTAAAAAAGATGCGCCGAAATCAACAACGGATGTACAATTTATTTCAAGCTACTTACCATACTGTGATGCGCTGTTTGTCGATAAAGAATCCGCAGAAATCCTTACGCTATTTCCCAAGAATACTCCCGAACATCTGCGACTGAGAGAATTTTCCGCAAAGATATTTTCTCTAAACAATAGGGACAAGTTTTTGGAATATCTTGACCAAGTCGTAGCCGAAATCCCCGAAGAACAAATCTCCATACTAAAGGACATGAGTGGCGACGATTATGCCGAACCGTATTGGACCATAATCGAGCACGATAAGGCAGAAAGGGAGCTTCGCTGATTAGTACTTTTCAGCGAAGGGTTGGTGCGCGCACGGGTGGGTGGGGCAAACACATATCAATCTTTGCGCCTCGCCATTCCTTAAAGAATTTTGTATGGCGAGGCACCGCATTGTATTTGAATCACGCCCGTCCTTTTTCCTAAAAGGAAGCCGCCCCTCGCCTTTGCCGCCCATTCCTTTTTTCAAACCCCCCCCCCCGCAAAAAATCAGAATGGAGAGGAGCGGCAAGGCGAGAGGGCGGGACGCGCGGTACTCCGCGCGTGGTGGGATTCAGCATTGGCACTCAATCGGGGCGTACGATGCAGTTTCAAGCCACCACGCACGCGGCGCGTGCGAAGTGGGTTCGCGCAGAGTGTAGAATTAGATCATTCGACAGTTTAGTGCAGGTGTATACTTGCGGCATGAGTGAAGAAAAGAAGGCGGAGGCCCTTGCGTTTTTGCGTAATCATACTGCGGGGGTGCTTGCGACCTGCGGGACTGACGGCGTGCCGCATGCGAGCGCAGTCTTTTATGTTGCGGATGCGAAATTCAATTTGCATTTCATAACGCTGATGAAC
>DATDST010000068.1:0-9914 GCA_036517815.1 Minisyncoccota bacterium
GACGCATAAAGCGTCGACGAGCTGGCTTTACCGCCGATTGGGACTTACACCCGACCCCGAAGGAATCTCAAGTATACCGCTTGTCTCTGCCTATCGGCAAGAGACGATTTACGCGTTCGCGCCTCGCCGCCGCCGTTCTTCTCTTCGCCGCGTACAAAGTTTCAGGGTTCATGCACGCGCTACGCGATTTATTTTGAGATGGGTTCTAGTTATGTCGGCATTCTAGTTTTTTGCAAAAAACTAGAATAGATTCTGGCTAATGCAGAAGCACATTTCAGAAATATGTATTTGTTGTAGGTTTATATTTTTCTTCACCCGCAAAATACTTAAAGCCTCCCCGGCCGTGGTTTGCCACCTGCACAGCATGATCAATTAAAGGGTTTCTTTTTCCACCTCTTCCCTCAAGGCGATCCTGGACTTTAACCCAGAATGCATCTTTTTTTTGTGGTTTTCTTCTCCTACTCTCTCGGGGCATAATAATAAGTGCTTAGTTATTAAGTACGAGCAGACTATAAGCTATCTACTCCTGCATCGCAAGTAAGAAGAAAAAGTAGATTTTCATCTTACCCAGCAGATGGAAGGAGTCAAGATTGAGGATATTCATCAAGATCGGTAGCGTGGTGGCGTATTGATTCCCGAGTATGTTGCTGAAAAAAATAAGGCAGTTTTTAATTTTCCACAAGATCTTTTTAGTGTCCACTGGCCAATGGTAAAATACTCTTATGTTTGGGCCAAAGCTTTCTCGTTTTAACGACTCAAGAATGGTGCCTACGGCGCCCAAGAAGGAACACACACTGAACCTGTGGGAGGCATGCAAGGGTGGAAAATGTTTTGGTTTAAGGGGACAAAAATTTGGTTTATGTATGAAGATGTGTACAGGCGGTCGTAATTGACTTGCTTCAGTAACGCGTCTTTTTCAAAATAATGAAGTTTTGAGAAAGTGTAGTTTCACCGTATTATGCATACATGACAGTCCGGATTGATGTCGTACCTACAATCCCGGACGCTCGCGCGCAGGTCAAAATAAAGCAATTTCAAGCCCTTGCTGGAAGGGAAAGAGTGGGCAAGGTGCATATAGCGGACTCCTATCTTATAGATGCCGCGCTAACTCCTGGCGAACTCACGCTTGCGCGGCGTGCTCTTACCAACTCTCGCGTAGAAGCCTCATACATGGGTCGGTGGCTACCGGCGAAATTCCACTGGGGGATTGAAATAGGGTTTCTTTCGGGAGTTACGGACAACGTAGGCGCGACCGCCAAGGAAACGATTGAGGATGCGACAAAGAAAAAATTTAAAGACGGTGAGCAAGTCTATTCCGCACAAGTTTTTTTCATAGAAGGGAATCTGTCTCGTACGCATATCGAAAAGATTACCGCGAGTTTGCATAATTCTTTGATACAATCGGCAAAGATTTTTGGTACGGACCTCAGAAAAGAAGCTCGCGCGATTCCCTCGGTTCCGCGCGTCTCGCTTTCGGGTTCCTCGCGGGTTCTTTCAGTCAATCTTGAAGTTTCTGATGGTGAACTTATTGAGATAGGTGGGGAAGGCATCGCTAATGAACATGGTATACATCGCGGTCCATTGGCGCTCAATTTTGATTCAATGGTGAGCATCAGAAATCACTTTCGGCATGAGGGAAGAAGTCCAACCGATGCGGAATTAGAGATGCTCGCGCAGACGTGGAGCGAGCACTGCAAGCACACGATATTCGCGAGCGCGATAGACGGCATTAAAGATGGCCTCTACAAAACCTACATACAAGGAGCGACAGAAAAAATCCGCAACGCAAAACGTAAAACGCGTAACGGAGACATTTGTATTTCGGTCTTCAAAGACAATGCAGGAGGAATCGTTTTTGACGACGAGTACGTGATTACGCATAAAGTGGAGACGCACAACACGCCCTCCGCTTTGGACCCGTTTGGCGGCGCGATAACGGGAATCGGCGGAGTCAATCGTGACGCGATAGGTTTTGGACTTGGGGCAAAACCAGTGGCGAATGTGTACGGTTTTTGCTTTGCGCCGCCCGAAGACGGGCGGCGCCTATTCCGCGACCCCGGAAAAACACAGGAAATGCTTTCAGCAAAGCGCATCGCAGAGGGCGTGATAGCCGGCATCAATGCGGGAGGAAATCAGAGCGGCATTCCAACCCCGAACGGCTTCATGCTTTTTGATGAGTCATATCGCGGGAAGCCCTTGGTGTTTGCCGGAACTGTCGGCCTCATCCCAAAAAAGAATGGCGAACGAAAACTGTATGAAAAGGAGGCGAAGCCGGGGGACTATATTGTCATGGTGGGCGGGCGCGTGGGCTTGGACGGCATTCACGGCGCGACGTTTTCTTCGGAATCATTGAGTACCAGTTCTCCCGCGACGGCGGTGCAGATAGGCGACCCCATTACGCAGAAAAAAATGAGTGATGCGATTGTAAAAGAAGCCAGAGACCAAAATCTCTTTAACTCGATAACAGATTGCGGGGCTGGAGGACTTTCCTCATCGGTGGGAGAAATGGCAGAACAATCGGGCGGAGTACGGGTGGACTTGGAAAAAATTCCTTTGAAATATCCCGGCTTGGAGCCGTGGCAGATATGGATTTCCGAATCACAAGAGCGCATGACCTTGGCGGTGCCGAAAGCCAAGTGGCGCGCATTTTCGGAACTTATGAAAAGCCGGGCAGTAGAAGCGACGGTAATCGGCGAGTTCACGAAAACCGGCCGGTGCGTCGTTACCTACAACGGCTCAACAGCAGTTGATATCGATTTGGAGTTTTTGCATAACGGTTTGCCGAAGAAGCATCTTCTGATACGAAAACCACCCGCAGTTCCATATATGGAACTGCGGGTGGGCAAGGAGCCTAAAGATTTTTCGGAAACTATTTTGAGGATGTTGACGAGGCTAAACCTCGCAAGTAATGAATTCATCTCAAGGCAATATGACCATGAAGTGCAGAGCGGCTCGGTTATAAAGCCCTTACAGGGTGCGGGGAGGGTGAACGGGGACGCGGCAGTTTTTAAACCGCTTCTCTCGTCTCAAAAAGCGGTCGTGCTTTCCTCGGGCGTTACGCCCTACTACAGCAACATTGATCCATACAAAATGGCGGCCTGCGCCGTTGATACCGCCATACGAAATGCCGTGGCCGCGGGCGCCACACTCGACCACTTGGCGCTTCTGGACAATTTTTGCTGGGCTTCTTCTGATGAACCAGAGCGATTGTGGCAGTTGAAAGAGGCCGTGCGTGCTTGCCACGACTATGCCATTGCCTACGGCACGCCGTTCATCTCTGGGAAAGACAGTATGTTTAACGACTTTAAGGGTTATGACGAGAACGGTGAATTTGTAAAAATATCAGTGCTTCCGACGCTTTTGATTTCATCCATTGGCGTCATAGCGGACGCAGAGAAAGCCGTTTCCATCGATCCGAAAGCCGCTGGCGACTTTGTATATCTTCTCGGTGAGACGCATGAAGAGCTTGGAGGGTCGGAATACTATCGTATGCAGAGAATTGTGGGTGGTAGAGTTCCCTCGGTAGATGGAAAGAAAAATCTCAAAATATATCGCGCGCTCATGCACGCGATTCAAGCCGAACTTGTAGCCTCCGCGATTTCCCTAGGGCGGGGAGGTCTGGCAGTTGCACTCTCTAAAATGGCAATGGCGGGCAAGATGGGCATTGATGTTGATGTTGGGAAAATGCGGGGGAGTGCGAAGCATGAATACGTGAAGCTTTTTTCAGAAAGCCAGGGAAGAATTGTTGCAACGGTGGCTTCCGGCGCCTCCAAAAAGTTTGAAAAACTTTTTGGAGGACTTTCTATGCAGAAAATTGGCGAAATAACCAAATCAAAAATACTTTCTATAAAAAGCGGCAAAAAGAAAATCGCTGGCATCGGCATTGAAAAAGCATTGGAAGCCTACCGAGGCACGTTCAAAAATTATTGATATGGAATACGACCCCACAAAATCAAATTACGAAACTGCAAACGATTGGCACGCCGAAAAAAGTGAGTTGTATAACTGGAGCCCGCAGCTGGATGCTTTTTTGCAATTTGCAAATGTAAAGCCGGAAAAAGTTCTTGATGCTGGCTCTGGAGGGTCGGGCAGGGATATACGTCAATTTAGACAAAGAGGAATAGTTGTTGAAGGGTTAGATTACTCTCATGCCGCAGTAGAAAAGCTTAAACAGCAATTTCCTGACGGAAAATTTTACGAAGTGGATCTTCGCAGTACAAGTCTTCCTGTCGAAAATTATGATGGGGTGTGGGCCTGTGCTTCTCTTCTCAATCTTAAAAAATCTGAGGTTCCGGCAGCACTTTCTGAGTTTAAGCGCATTTTGAAGCCCAAAGGAAAACTTTTTGTATCAGTGAAAGAAGGCCAGGGTGAAAGAATGATTCCTGATAAAGCGGGAGAGAGATTGTTTAGTTTTTATTCTGAAGACGAAATAAGAAAAATTGTTGAAACTGCCGGTTTTCAAATAGATCATAGTGAGGTAATGGAAGATACGTTTACTAATGCGGCGCCCAAGACTCTTCCACGCTGGATTTCTGTATATGCAATAAAAACATGAAAAAAGTAAACGTATTAGTATTTTCCGGCTACGGACTTAACTGCGAAGAGGAAACGCAATACGGATTCCAGCTCGCGGGCGGGAGGGCGGACATCGTCCACATCAACGATGTCATTGATGGAAAAGCAAAACTTTCGGATTATCACATTCTCGCGTTTCCAGGGGGCTTCGCGTACGGGGACGATACGGGAAGCGGAAAAGCATACGCCAACCGAGTGAAAAATCACCTGGGCCCAGAGCTTGAAAAGTTCCTCAAAGAGAAAAAACTCATTATAGGCATCTGCAACGGCTTTCAGATATTGGCGCAGCTCGGGATTTTGCCCGGCGCTCTTACCTATAACGATTCAAACCGCTACATAGACCGCTGGGTGGATTTGAAAGTAGAGGGCGATAGCCCGTGGTTGAAAGAAATCGAAAAGCTCTCTGTTCCTATTGCGCACGGAGAAGGGAAGTTTGTGGCTGATAAAAAAACTCTCGTTGAACTCGCAAAGAAAAAGCAGGTGGCGTTTCGGTATGTGAAGGGGGAGACGACAATCTATCAGGACTTGCCAGCAAACCCAAACGGGGCGATGGAGGACATTGCGGGCGTTCTTTCGCACGATGGGCGCGTGCTCGGTATGATGCCGCACCCCGACCGCGCGCTTTTTACAACCCAGCTTCCGCATTGGCCACTTTTGAAGGACACGGCTCGCCGCTTCGGCGCGCCGATGTCAGAGCATGGTCCAGGACTTCAGATATTTAAAAACGGTGTTGCCCACGTTGCAGCTCGATAACCCCGGAGTCTCGCATTGTTCCTCCGGGTCGTTTTTTCTTTGCGGCCGAGAGGAGCGCTTCGGCAAGCTGATGCAATCCTTCACGGTTCAGGCTAATTTCAAGGTCCCGGGCAATGTTCTTGATTCGCCAAATTTGCCAATCTTCTTCATTTTCCATCCAGAGGTTGTACCATGTGATTGTTTTCTTTCAAAATCAGTGTGCGTAGGGTAAAATGGGTTCATGAAACCTCTCGTTGGCATTCTCATGGGTTCGGATTCGGATCTGCCGGTCATGCAGGAGGCCGCCAAAGTCCTTGAGGAACTTGGCGTCGGAAGCGAAGTTCACACCCTCTCCGCTCATCGGACTCCAGAGGCCGTGGTGGAGTATGTAAAGAAAAGCGAAGAAGCCGGATACAAGGCGTTTATTTGCGGCGCCGGAGGCGCCGCGCATTTGGCTGGTGTTGTTGCCGCACACACTGCGCTCCCGGTCATTGGCGTACCTCTTGTGGCCGGCAAAATGGGCGCGGCGGGCGTTGACGCGCTCTTTGCAACCGTACAAATGCCACCTGGGATTCCAGTTGCAACCGTTGGTATTGGCGGCGCTAAAAACGCAGGCATCCTCGCGGCTCAAATAATCGGTTCGGGAGACCCTGCTATTCGCGCAAATGTCGCTACGTACAAAGCAAAAATGGCAAAGGATAATATCGCGAAGGATTCCGAGCTTCAGGAAAAAGGTTTTAAAAAATATCTTGAAGACAAAGACCTCATTTAATAATCCACCGCACCGGGTTGTTCCATTTCGTATTCTATTCTAGTATTCTTGAGAATACTAGAATAGAACTGTAGCCATGTAGTGCAGTATGAATACTCCAATCTCATTCCGAACCCTTGAACGGCTGGTGCGCGGTTTTTCGAATCACCGCCGTATCCAAATCCTTTTCTTGCTCAAACAGGAACCGGAACTTTCGGTTTTTGAAATTGCCGAGAAGTTAAAAATCAATTTTAAAACGGCCTCTGACCATATTCGTCGGTTGGCAATTGCGGGGCTTCTGCTCAAAAGAAACGAGGGGAATCTGGTACGGCATAAACTGACTGCCCGCGCCGAAAACGTTCTTAAATTCTTGAGAATACTAGAATAGTGTATGAGAACCGAAGAGGCGATATACTAAGGTCTTCATGCAAAGCGAGTACGCGAAAGCAGGAGTGGATTACACGCAGATGGAGCCGTTTAAGATGGCGATGATAGAGGCGGGAAAGGCAACGCTCGGTTTCCCCAATAAGCGTGGCGTCTATATAAATGAGGATGCAACGCACGCGCACGGTGCGGTATTTGAATATCGTGGGAAAGAACAACATATTTGGTGCAAGACGCAGGAAGATTTGGGAAATAAAAACTGGATTGCAGAGTGGATGTATGAAAGAACTGGAAAGAGCTACTACGACGCCATAGCGATAGACACCGCGCTTATCGTCGTGAACGATGTTATCGCACAAGGTGCTATGCCGGTTGTGTTCACAGACCAACTGGAAGCAAGCGACAGTTCTTGGTACGCGGATGAGAAACGCGCGAAGGATTTGGCGAACGGATTTTTGAAAATCTGCCAAGAAGTCGGCATGGCTTTGCCTGCGGGAGAATCAGCGAGCGTGCGCTATATCGTAAACCCTACACCTCCCGTAAAACAAATTGCAAGTTTATCAGGTTCTGTGACCGGAATCGTGGCACCGAAAGAACGCTTAATTACCGGCAAAAAACTTTCGGCAGGGGACCATATCATCGCGGTTTCTTCCTCCGGCCTCCATGCAAACGGAATTTCCCTCGTCATAAAGAAAGCCATGGAGCTTCCGGAACAATTCCTTACGAAACTTTCAAGCGAAAAAACCTTGGGCGAAGAAGCGCTTATTCCGACCCGCTCCTACGTTGCTTTGGTAGAGGCGCTTCTGGAAGCGAACACGGACATTCACGCGCTTTTGCCTGCAACCGGAGACGGCGTGGGGAAAATAGCCTACGACAAAAGGAATTTCACATACACCATCCATTCCTGGCTTCCCGTACCGTCTTTGTTTACCTATTACAAAGACGAGCTCGCGGTTCCTGTGGGGGATTGCCTCAAAACCTTCAACTGGGGAGCAGGGTACTATATTTTCGTTCCGGAATCCGAAGTGGAAAAGACGCTTGAAATAGGGAGGCGCGCGGGTTATGAACTTATAGATGTCGGCACCGTTTCTGAAGGAAAGCGGGAGGTCGTTTTCGGCCCGGAAAATATTACTTTAGCTCCGCCTGGTGAATAGCGAATTATGCGTGGATTTTCTAGAGCCTCTGGAACAAACCAATTTGAGAATCAGCTACCCGCTGAAGAAGAAATTGATAATGGATTAGCTCTTTTTGTAAGAAAAAAAACTTTGTACCACGGATCAGGAATCTCAGGGATTAAAGTTTTTAATGCAGCAGAAGAAGATACGGTTGGAAGCGGTGTGTATCTGACTTCTGAAGCAAAAGATGCTACGGGATATGCTCGAATTCGTTCGAAAAGAGAGCGGTTTACACATAAAGCAGATGGATCACCCGTAATTAAGGACTCAGAGCCTTATCTGTACGAAACTTCGATCGAAAATCTAAAACTCTGCGATTTAAGGAAAAATGAAAATGTAAAAATAGTTTTAGAAGGATTTAAGGAGGTATTGAAGGAAGAAAGAAAAAAACCGGATATACCATGGTCTTGGCAAGGAGCTTTAGATGAAATAATTGAAACAATTAGCAACGGAAAAGTTGGTGGAGGAAATCTAAAAGAGGTTGGTCGACGCACCGGCAAAATGTTTAGCGATTACGTCGAGTCTCTAGGCTATGCAGGTCTTATAACTCTTGAAGGTGGTGAGGAATCCGTTGTGGGCAATCATGATACATATTTAATTTTTGATCCAAAGAAGGTTAGAATAGAAAAAGAGCAGAAAGTCTCATAATTAATCCATGGACGTACTCAAAGAAACGAACTTCCAGAATCTCGGCCAAAAGAAGACCGGTAAGGTGCGGGATATTTATGAACAAGCTAATAGGTTTATTTTTGTTACTACGGACCGCCACTCTTCTTTTGACAGGATTATTGCCCACATTCCGTGGAAAGGACAGGTCCTGAATCAAATAAGCGCGTTTTGGTTTGAACAAACGAAGGACATAATTGCGAACCACGTCATCGCGGTGCCGGACCCGAACGTAACGGTGGGGAAGAAGTGCACGCCCGTGCGGATTGAAGGCGTGGTGCGTGGGTACCTCACGGGGGTGACCGACACGTCCATCTGGACGCGTTATTCCAAAGGCATGCGGGCTTTCGGTGGCATTACCTTGCCTGAAAGCATGCAGAAAAACCGGAAACTCCCGCAGCCGATTTTTGATCCGACCACGAAAGAAGCCGTGCATGACCGCACGCTCACGCCCACCGAAATGATAGAGGAGGGTTTCATCACCGCGGATTTATTTGAGCAGGTGCAGAAAACTGCCCTCGCGCTTTTTGCGCGAGGGCAGGAGATTGCGGCCGCGCGCGGGCTTATTTTAGTTGATACGAAATATGAATTTGGCACAGATGCAGACGGCGTTCTCATTTTGATAGACGAGGTACATACCCCCGATTCTTCTCGTTATTGGAAAGCGAATACGTATGCGGAGCGCCTCGCAAAGGACGAAGATCCGGAATATTTTGACAAGGAATTCTTGCGCCTATGGTTCAAGGAACATTCGGACCCCTACAAAGACGCGGAACTGCCACAAGCGCCGGAGGAAAAAGTCCTTGAACTTTCCCGCCGCTACATCGCCATTTATGAGCAGCTCACGGGTCTTAAATTCACTCCCGGCGACGTACCCATCCTCTCGCGCATCGAAAAAAACCTCGCCGCGTACCGCATCGCATAAACTTTTTTGTTACTCATTTTCCACAACTCCTCTATTCTCTAATTGTAGCGAATGGTTGGATAAGGTGATAGCATATGTCCTATGAAAGATAAAGGACTGGAGCGTACGCTCAAAGCGCTCGCAAACAAGCGTCGCCTTTTGATTCTTCGGTATCTTAAGAATACGAAAGAGGCATCGGTTGGCGACATTGCAGGCGAAATAAAACTTTCATTCAATGCAACTTCAAAGCACTTAGGCGTTCTCTATACCGCCGACATCCTTGATAGAGAGCAGCGCAACGTACAGATGTACTACCGAATCGCACACGATATTTCTTCTCCGGTTCGTTCGGTCCTCTCTATTCTTTGACACCATTTCTCAGCTTTCTCAGCTTTCTCAGCTTCTCTTATTGTAGCGAATGGTAGGATAAGAATGTGGATATACAAAAAGACTTTCAATTTTCTGCTTTGTGCGCTAGTATTATCAAAGCTCCGCGGCGGAGCTTTTTTCTTTTATGGAAATCAGAAACATCGCAATCATAGCGCACGTCGATCATGGTAAAACAACCTTAACGGATGCGATGCTGCGCCAAACCGGTGTTGCCGAGGAGGGGGTGTCCATGGACTCAAACAAGCTTGAACTGGAGCGCGGTATCACGATTTATGCCAAAAATGCCGCCGTTTTCTATAAGGATACGAAAATAAACATTGTAGATACGCCCGGCCAC
>DATDST010000069.1:0-14547 GCA_036517815.1 Minisyncoccota bacterium
TATGCGGCGCGCTCCCTTCATACAACATATCGGTTCGATGTGTTTTGGGCGATGATGAGCTACATGCTTTTCCCGATAGTGCTTTTGAGATTTTTTGGCGTTCGCGTTCCGTATCTTCTCACCCTCCAGGAAGGCGACACATTTGCACACATGTTCAGCCGATGGTTCATTCTGCCGCTCCGCCCCCTGCTTTCCATCGGTTTTAGAAATGCTTCGGCAATC
The DNA here is from genome assembly GCA_036517815.1 of Minisyncoccota bacterium. Lineage (GTDB taxonomy): Bacteria > Patescibacteriota > Minisyncoccia > Phycocordibacterales > Phycocordibacteraceae > Phycocordibacter. The sequence continues at coordinate 223 of DATDST010000069.1, forward strand.
CAGACGATTTCTACCTATCTTGCCGGCTGGGCGCGGCAGATAGGTTTTGCAGGACCTCTTTTTGTCGTTCCCAATGGCGTTGATACCGCGCATTTTTCAGCGTCGTACCCGGAATCTGAGATTAACGATATCAAAGATACGCTCGGGAAAAAAATGGGCGATGTGTTTTTGATTACCACGTCACGCTTGGTTCGAAAGAACGCCGCGGATGATGTGGTTCGCGCACTTCCACTTCTGCCGCAGAATGTCTTTTTCATCATTCTCGGCATCGGCCCTGATGAGGCGATGCTCAAACAGCTTGCGGGGAAACTCAATGTCACTACTCGTGTGAAGTTCGTGGGACAGATTGGTCACGATACATTGCCAAAATATCTCAAGGCCTCCGATATCTTCATACGCCCGTCGCGTTCAGAGGGAATGGGCAATTCATTTGTTGAAGCGATGGCCGCGGGCTTGCCCGTTATTGCGACCCAGGAAGGAGGCATTGCCGATTTTTTGTTTGATGAGAAACGTAATCCGGGCGTGCCTATAACCGGCTGGGCGGTTTCCAAAGATGCTCCTCATGAAATAGCGGATGTCGTGAAGGACGTTATGGCGCGGACGGAAAAGACCCGTGCGGTCATCGCTACCGCACGCACCATGGTTTCTGAAAAATACGACTGGAACCTCATTGCCCGCGATATGCGCGAAAAAGTCTTCAAACTCTTGCTTACAGAATCAGAATAAATACTTAAAACCTCCTAGTTCCATATATGGAACTAGGAAAGATAGAGAAGGATAGGGAAGAGTAAAAAGTAAAAATTTGGTTTTCTAATAGTTTCATATATGGAACTATGAGAAGGAGGGCGAACTGTTCCCCATAATGCGCTTTGACCCTCACGCGCGGTAGTTCCATATATGGAACTGTTAGTACTCTCCGTATGAATGCTTTTTTGTCTTTGGTTCGGGAAACAAGAGAAAGTGGAGCGGATATTTTCTTTTAAGCCATGCGTATGAAAATGGCTCTACCGGCGCCTTGCGAGCGCGCCTGTCAAATTCCCGCTCCATTTCCTTGACGGCCGTTTCAAAGCCGGGGAATTGGTCTTGTAACCACTTGTGCACGCGTCCGATGGTTGCCCTGCCGACTTTCAACTTTTTGCCGATTGTGTCGTACGAAGTGCCACGGAGAAGCATCCGCGCGATGATGAGGCGCCTCCCCAGCATCACCCGCTCGCTCGGCGTCAGAAGATCCCGCAGAAACAGTTTCACCGCGTCTCTGCTGGTGACCGAGCTCGCGGCGGTGTACAAAACGTCCAACGTCGCCATCATTTCCTTGTCGCTCAAATCTTTCGGCCGCCGCTTCATATTATTCTCTCGCCCTAGTATACCAGTTCCATATATGGAACTGTTGAAACTTAGAAGCTACATGGGGAAAAACTTTTAGTTTTCTCCCAGTTCCATATATGGAACTGCCCGTAGAGTATGGGTGCTGTGTATAGTGAGTCTATGCATAGTTCCATATATGGAATTGGTAGAACAGAAGTAGGCGGGTATGGTAGGAGTTCCATATATGGAACTATATACAAGAAGCAACTCATACTCGCTCCTCGGGGTAGAATACCCGCATGCGCGTACTTATTACTACCGGTTTGTATCCTCCCGAAATCGGAGGGCCTGCGACGTACTCAAAGTGCCTCGCGGAGAACTTGCCCGCAGAGGAGATTGAGGTTTCAGTTTTGCTGTTTTCGCGGGTACGAAAATTTCCAAAAATCATCCGTCATATCGTTTATTTTTTTCTTGTGCTTCGTGAAGGATGGGGTGCCGATATCATCTATGCGCAAGACCTCGTCTCCGTGGGCATTCCAAGCATGTGCGCGGTATTTCTTATACGTAAGACATTTCTACTCAAGGTGGTGGGGGATTACGCGTGGGAACAGGCAACCCAGCGGGCCGGATTTACCGGAACTACAGAGGAATTCCAGACTGCAGAATTGCTATTTCTGCCGCAACTACTGCGCGCGCTTGAGCGATTGGTCGCGCGGAGCGCGACTGCGGTTATCGTGCCGTCAAAATATCTCGGAAAACTCGTGCGCGCGTGGGGCGTGCCGCAGAAAAATATCAAGCTTATTTATAATGGTATTGAGGCAATGGGGAGTACCGGAAATAAACTTGTGCTTCGCGGTCTCATTAACTTCCATGGGAAGCTCTTGATCTCGGTGGGCCGACTAGTGCCCTGGAAGGGATTTATGGGTCTCATTGAAACAATGCCGCGTTTGCGCAAGCGGTTTCCTGACCTGAAACTCCTCATTGTGGGCTCGGGCCCGGAGTTGTCACGCCTTGAACAGAAAGCCGCCGACGTAGGGCTTGAAAATGAAGTTATATTCACCGGGGCGCTTACGCGCGATGTACTCATACGGTATATCCGCGCATCGGATGTATTCGTTTTGAACACGTCGTATAAGGGCTTGTCGCATCAACTACTCGAGGTCATGGCGGTAGGGGTACCTATTGTCACGACGAATATCGGCGGGAATCCGGAAGTCATTGAACACGAGAAAAACGGCTTCCTTGTCGCGCCAAATGATACGGCGGCGCTTGCGCGCTATACAGGTGATCTTCTTCAGAATACGCAGTTGCGGGCAAAGATCGTTTCTGCCGGCAAACGAACAGTTACGGGTTTTTCTAACGAAAAAATGGTCGCAGAAACCGTAGCGTTCCTCAAGAAAGTATAACCAATCTATGCATCTCATCGCGCTTTCACAGGACAAAATGATACTCACCCACGGGAAAACGCGGGATCGCATGATTTCCTACGGCGGCATCGTAGAAAAACTTACGATTGTGCTCTTTGGTGCGGGTGTTTCCCGGGAGGAACGCATCGCCCCTACTGTCGTTATTGTTGCTCCGGGCGGAGGGAATAAATTGTCCGCATTCATACGAGGCGTGCAAGCGCTCTACCGCATTGCCGCAGATGAACGAGGGCTTTTAACTGCGCAGGACCCTTTCTTTCTCGGGCTTGTGGCAATTATGGTGGGACGTATGGCGCATACGCCGGTTCAAATTCAGGTTCATACTGATTGTTTTTCAAAAGCATATCGGAGCGAGTCGCCGTTGCGCCTTTTTCAATCGTTGCTGGCATCGTTCGTATTACGGAGAGCTGCGTGTGTGCGGGCAGTATCTCTGCGCGTGGCAGAGCGCATTCGTTCTGTGAGTGCTGTGCCTGTCTCTATTCTCCCCATACGAGTGTCGTTCGATCCAACGCCCATTCCGCGCCCTTCGGAATTTCGCGATGTGTTCACGGCACTTGCGGTTTCCCGCCTCTCGCACGAAAAACAGCTACATACGCTTATCGGTGCCGTGGCTTTGACACACGATATCGATCTGGTCATCCTCGGCGATGGGTCTTTGAAGGAGCGTTTAGAAAGTAACATCCAGAGATCGGGGTTGGATGAGAGGGTCAGGTTTGCCGGGCGGAAAGAAAATACGGCCGCGTATTACCAACATGCGGATGCGTTCGTACAATGTTCACGCTATGAGGGATACGGGATGACGTTGGTGGAAGCGGCGCTTTCCGGACTTCCTATTATTACCACCGATGTCGGTGTCGTTGGCGACATACTACGAAAAGATGATGAAGCTCTGGTAGTCGCGGCAGACCCGCGCGCGTTTGCTGATGCCTTGATGCGCTTGAAGGGTGATACGGCATTCGCGCACACCTTAGGCGTGCGCGCGAAATCTCGTGCGGAATCGTTTCAAGAATCCGAAGCAGAATACCTTGCAAAGTACAAAGATGCCTTGTCCTCGTGCGTGTTCTAACAGCCTGTTTCTTTTCAGCTCTTAAAAAGGTATATTTTACGAAGCCTTTCCAGGGCTTGCTTTAGATGAAAAAACAAACTATAGGATTTATAGGCCAGGGATGGGTGGGAAAACACATCGCCGACAATTTCGCAAAGCGCGGTTTTAAAACTGTTCGCTATGCGAAGGAGCCGGCATATGAGCAGAACCGTGCCGCAGTCTCCGCGTGTTCTATCGTTTTTATCGCGGTGCCGACGCCCACAACGTCTCGAGGATTTGACAATTCTATTCTGCAGAGTGTCATTGGTGTCGTGGGTACAGGCAATATTGCGGTCATCAAATCCACCGTACTGCCCGGCACTACCGACAAGCTACAGAAGAAGCATCCCGATATCATCATTCTCCACGCTCCGGAATTTTTGCGCGAGACGTCAGTTATGAACGATGTTGCGCATCCCAATCGGAATATTCTCGGCATCCCCTCCAAAAAACTCGACAATCCCCGCTGGCGCAGAGCGGCGAAGAAAGTCATGGGTGTTCTTCCGTACGCGCCGTATCGCGTCATCTGTAGCGCTCCTGAAGCGGAGCTTACCAAGTATGCGGGCAATAACTTTCTCTATATGAAAGTTGTGTTCATGAATATGCTGTATGATCTCGCCCAAACCTATGGTGCTCGCTGGGATGTCTTGGCGAAAAACATGGTTGCCGATCCGCGTATCGGCGCGTCTCATATGGAGCCGGTCCACCAGCACGACCACATGGGGAAGAGGCGAGGCCGCGGCGCGGGGGGCCATTGTTTCATCAAGGATTTTGCGGCATTTCGTGAACTCTATGAAGAGGTACTTCCCAAAGACAAGGAGACCATTGCGCTCCTGAAGGCGTTCGAAGCGAAGAACAACAAGCTCTTACGCGACAGCAAGAAAGACCTTGATCTTCTCGCGGGCGTTTATGGCAAGCATGTCAAGGTGACACCTTGACATACAGCATGGGAAATCACCTACAAAAAAAAATAGTAACCATAGGCGGCGGTACCGGCACGTTCGTGGTTCTCTCGGGATTGAAACGCATCCCGGACGTTTTTTTGACTGCGATTGTATCTGTTCTGGACGATGGGGGATCCACGGGTCGCCTGCGGGATGCGTACGGTTTTCTGCCGGTGGGGGACGCCAGACAAGCATTGATTGCGCTTGCCCCGTTAGAGAAAAGTCGCCCCCCTGTGGCGGCTGAAGCCCAGCCTTCGGCAGGGCGTTCTCTAACGGGGCGAGCGAAAAATGGCGGCGCGTCAACCATGAGGCAACTTTTTGAATATCGTTTTTCAAAAGGAGATATCGCGGGGCATAATTTCGGCAATCTTTTTCTGACCGCGCTCACCGACATCCTCGGGTCGGATGCCGCCGCGATTGAAGCGGCATCTCACATACTGCGCGTCAAAGGAACGGTGCTTCCCGTGTCCAACGAGCCCGCAACTTTGGTTGCTACGCTTGAGAATGGAGAAACTATTACGGGAGAACACTCGATTGATGCGCGCACTACCGGCCGTTCTCCCATAGCATCACTCAAGACAAAAGAGCCAGTTTCTATATCCGATGAGGCAAGACAGGCAATTCTCGCGGCGGATTTTATTGTTCTCGGCCCGGGGGATTTGTATGCATCTACGCTTGCTGAATTCGCAGTCTTCGGCGTTATGGATGCACTCAAGAATTCCAAAGCACGCATCGCATACATCGTGAATCTTTTCACCAAAGCCGGACAAACGGACGGTTTTAGCGCATCTCGGCATGTTGAAGAGGTTATGAAGTACACAGGAAGAAAACCGGACGCGGTGATTTTCCATTCAGGTTCCTTCCCGCAGGAAGTTTTGAATCACTATGCCGCTGAAAATGAATTCCCTGTGGCTGACGACTTGCCGCAAGAATCATCTGTGGTTCGCGGCTCGTTTGCGGATGTCGTCTTGGCGCAAAAAGTGGAAGGGGATACGGTGCCGAGAAGTTTGGTGCGACACAGCTCCGAGAAACTCGCCTCCGCGATTGAGACTCTCCTATGACATATTTTTTGGATTTTGACCGGGTACTTTTTGATGTTGAGGCGTTCATAAGCGTTCTCATTTCTCGTCCTGAACTCGCTGACCTTGCTGAAGTGCCCTATGAGGAATTCAAGCTCAAGGTAGGAGACCGCATTGCAGAAGGCACTCTGGCATTTGCTCCGGGTGAGCTTGCACACTTTCTCTATCCTGATTCCGTGGTATTTCTTACGACACATACAGACGCGCATATCATTACTAGGGGGGTAAGTCTTCCCCTTCAAAAGGCAAAGGTAATGAGTGCTTTTTCAGGTTCACCTCCGGTTCCGGTTCTTTTTACCCATGTCATGCATAAAGGACCGTTTCTTCTGCAACATCCTCCTGCCGATACTTCGTTTTCATTCGTTGATGATGAACTCATAGAACTTGATCTTATGCACGAAGCATTCCCTGCAGCGAAAATTTATGAGATACGCCGGGATGGCAAGGAAGGCTGCGGGCGGTACCCTGTTATCCGGAGTTTGACCGGATTGCCATGAATCCCGTTAGAAATCGCGGACACAGAACATTTATTTCACGCTTTACGCAGGGCGTACGTATATGAATCTTGGGTCAAACGACAATAATACAAACCAACGGCCGCGTCCTATTTCTAACGGGATGAAACTACTGGTGCCCATTATTATCGTCATAGCGCTTGTTGTTGGGTGTGTGATGCGCTTCGCCGGGCTCACCTACGCGCTTCCACTGGACGTCATGGGGGACGAATTTGTGCATGTTGCAACCGCGTTCTCGTTCCTGAATGACAAGACCCTCATCGCTTCAGAGACTTTCTCGTATGCCCCGTCTCTGATGGCGATTATCTTGACGCCGTTCTTTGCGCTTTATGGCGCCCTCGGCATGGTCGCGGGTTCGTTCTCCGGCCTTGACGCATTTAAGGAATTTGCGCTCTTACACAGCTCATGGTTCATCGTCGGAGCGCGAGCGCTCTCGGGTCTTTCAGGCATAGCGTTCTTGGGGATTCTGTGGCTGTTTGTCTGCCGCCTCGCGGGACGCGAGGCGGCGCTTGTCGCGGTTCTTTTCGCAGCATTCGATTTCTGGCTCGTTCATGAATCACAAGTGGGGCATCTGTGGATGCCGACAACCGCGCTTCTGCTTGCCGGATTTTACGCGCTGGTGCGTCTCTCGGAAACGGGGGAGCTTCGATGGTATGTGCTATCTGCCCTTCTCATTGCGGCCGGATATTGGACGGGCTTTATTCCTGCGGCGCTTCTTGCATGGCTTTTCGCGGCGCATTGGTTTGCACCATCACGCCGCTTTCAAAATCTTTTATGGGGAGGAGGGCTTGCTGTTTTTTTCATCGGTATCATCAGTTATCTGAATCCCTACAGTTTTGTCCGGCAGTTTGGCCGTGCGCTCCGGACGCTTTTGGAAACCGTCGGCGTTTCCGCATTTCCGAATCTTCCCATCGTCCAAGAAGCGGCCGTTCCTCTTTCGCAAAAATTGGCGCTCATGGGGCATGTTCTCTTTTGGGACAATCCTTTTCTTCTCATTGCGGGCATCACAGGCATTCTGCTTTTTGTGTATCGTCGCAGGGCGCGTTCGTTTCCAGCAATACTTATCGGAGGATTTTCTCTTTTCTATATACTTGTCTTTCTATTTGCCTGGCCCGGTCCTGACAATCGGTATGTGTTGCCGCTTTTCCCCGCGCTTCTCTTTGGTGCGGCGTATGCGATTATGGCCGCATTTGAAAGAAAAAATACAATCCTTAGAATAAGCGCCGCAGTCGTTCTCGTGTGTACGCTTTCATGGGGGGCTGTCGCTTCAATTGGTTATACACAGATGCTTTCCCAAGAAGACACACGCCTTGCCGCGCGCGAGTGGGTTTTGAATCATGTCCCTGCGGATTCTTCTGTTCTTATCGCCGCTAAATACTTTGAGCTTCCGCGCAATCGCACGGTCACCGAATATCTTTCCGCGAACGAACCCTCGGCACTCCGCACCCGCGATCGGTATCTTTTGGAGCATACGAACAGTTTCCCTGCACCCGCGTATTTTGCGCTTTCTTCCGGAGACGTTGAAGCGCTTCCAGAAGACAGCTCTCTCCAATTCTCTTATATCGTCAGGTCCTGGTATCGCCCAGAAGAGCAGTATCCGGTTCCAGAAGGGTATGCGCTTGCCGCCATGTTTTATCCGCACGATCCCGTCACCCCGCTTACGGATGAGCTTCTCCAAAACCCTGATAATCCTTTCACGTCGCTTGTTCGTGCCTCGAATCTTGGGCCTTACGTGGAGGTATACGAAAAGGCGAAATAGAGCTAGAGTGAAGCCATGAAAGACGCTTTAAAGCCATATCTTTCGGTGGTAATTCCCGTCTATAATGAGAAGGAGAGCATACAGCCCCTGTTTGACGAGCTTTCCCAAGTCCTCGGTGGTATAGGGAAGCCCTCCGAGGTTATCTTTGTGGACGATGGCTCAACCGATGGAACGCTTGAAGTTCTCAAGGAACTGCCGGGGGTCACCATCGTATCTTTTGCGAGAAACTATGGAAAATCAAAAGCGCTTGAGGCTGGTTTTGCCGAGAGTCGCGGAGATATCGTACTCACTCTGGACGGCGATTTGCAGGACGACCCGCATGAAATTCCGCGTTTTCTTGCGGAGATTGAAAAGGGAACTATGCTTGTTGTCGGATGGAAACAAAAACGGCTGGACTCGTTTGAAAAACGTTTTTTCTCGAAGATTGCAAATGTCTCCGCACGAATGCTTGCAGGTTCCGTCGTCCATGACATGAATTGCGGTTTCAAGGCCTTTCAAGGGGATGTCGCCAGGGACCTGCGGCTCTACGGGGACATGCACCGCTACATTCCCGCAATCATTGCGAATAGGGGACTCTCCGTGTCGGAGATTTCGGTGAATCACCGAGAACGAAAATTCGGCCGTTCAAAGTATGGCCTCTCTCGCCTTTTATCAGGGTTTTTTGATCTGGTAACATTACTTTTTATGAGACGTTTTTTCGATCGCCCCATGCATTTTTTCGGAGTCGCCGGTGTAACGCTTGGCGGGGTAGGCGTTCTGATTCTCCTTTATCTTTCGTATTTGAGGATTTTTCTTGACCAAACGATCGGTAACCGCCCGCTCCTTTTTTTGGGTATTCTTTTTGTGGTCGTCGGGTTTCAACTTCTCTCCCTCGGGCTTTTAGGGGAACTCATTATTCGCCACGGAGGTGTGCGTATCCAAGCGGCTCTCAAGTTCAGGAAACGCGCAGAGTAAACCATTTGAAATGAGCCTTAAGAAATTTGGCATCTTTGCCATCAAACTTCTTGTCACTGCCGCTATTTTTTGGCTTTTGTTTTCAGTGGTTGATATTCGCGCGGTTGTAACACATCTCTCTGATGTCTCGGTGGTAGTGCTTGTCTACGCGGCATTCTCGTATGTGCTCGCAACGTATCTAGCGACAATCCGCTGGTCGCTCCTCTTGTCGGCGCAGGATATTTCTATACCTCTTTCGCATCTTTTCACCTATAATCTTTCTTACTCATTTTATTCCGTCGTGCTTCCCGGCGGGAAACTTGCGGCGGAAGCCGTGCGTATATACCAGATCGTCCGTGATACCGGCAATCAGGCCTCCAGAGAAAAGATCATTATGGCGGCCTTGACCGACAGAGAAGTCGCCGTATTTTCTTTCGTGCTGGTCGCGGCGGCATTCTTTTTGAATTCTCAAGAAATTCTTGCAGCGGGGTTTCCGTGGTGGGCGTCCTATGCTGCGATTCTCGCGGTCTGTCTCTTGGGTGCGCTTGCATTTCTGCCTCTTGAACTTTTAATACGGCCGTTTGGCAGGATACTTCCTCCGGGAATCCACTCTCTCGCCACCTCTTTGAGCCGAGCTTTTTCCGTCTATCGGTCGCGTCTTGATCTTCTCGGAGGCGCGCTCATTCTTTCTCTCATTATGAACGCTGTCATCGCAAGCGGTTTTTATGCGATAGCGCTCTCCCTTGGACTCACTGTTTCTTTTTTTCTGATATTTGCCGTTTTTTCTGTCGGGATGGTTGCGGCCATGATGCCTCTCACCGTTGCGGGCATCGGTGTTCGCGAGGGAGCGTTCGCGTATCTCTTGGCTGCGGTTTCCGGTGCATCGCTTGAATCAGGACTCTCTGTGTCTCTTTTGGCGCTCGGGGCTTCACTTGCAGTTGCAACGATCGGGGGGTTTGTCGAGCTTAATCGGCACTTTCTCCGAGATGGTACGTTTGTGCGATGAATCCCGTTAGAGGTCGCGACCGTTACAAAGACAATTACGATACAGTTATATGCATATGGTCGAGTTTATTAGAAACATACCCATAATCGCGCGGACACTGTACCCATATATGGGTACAGTGTCCTACCTCTAACGGGATGAAAAAACTGCTGTACATACTTCCGGAATACTCACGGGAAGCCCATACGCATTTTTCCTACATTCCCGGATTTCTCTCACACCTCGCGTCTGCGTTTGACATCACGCTTCTGGTCGAGCGGGGGGAGTTACCGGCGCTTGATGGCGTGCGAAGCGCGCGCGCGAATTTTTTTGCAATCATGCGCGCGCGGTTTTCGGGATATCGATTGTGCTATGTCCACTATTCGTTTAAGAGCGCGTTTGCCGCTTCTCTGGTATTTCGTTTGACCGGAGGAGTCGTGTGGTATTGGAACTGCGGTTTGCCATGGCACTATCGGCGTTCTGTTCTTCGTGAAGCGTTTGAGCGCCTCGTCTACCGGGCGGTCTCGTATGTTGTTACCGGCACAGAAAGACTTGCGGATACGTATGCAAGCGAATACGGCATCTCTCGCTCGAAAGTTCTCGTCATGCCGAATTGGATTGACACGAAGAGTATTCAGTATTCAGTATCCCGCCTGCGTCTGACTTCGGACGGGCAGGCAAGTATTCAGGGGGAAGAAATACGAAAAAAACTGGACGTTTTAGAAAATCAAAAAATAGTGCTGTTTGCGCATCGGCTGTCTCCTCGGAAAGGGGCGCAGTATCTGCCGGACATTGCGAAGCGATTGCCCGATGACGTACTGCTTGTCATCGCCGGAGACGGCCCTCTTCGGCAAAGCATTGAGTTTTGCGTTTTGCGTTTTGCGTTGCGGGAAAAAGTGAAGTTTCTCGGATGGCAAGCTCATGAGCGAGTACTCGAACTTATGGCGGCGGCGGATGCATTCATTATGCCGTCAGACGAAGAGGGGTTCCCGCACGTGCTCTTGGAGGCAATGGCGCTCGGAGTGCCGTTTGTCGCAACCGATGTCGGCGGCGTTCCGGAGATCATTCCATCCTCTCTGAAGCCGTCTTTGGTTTTGCCCGGCGACATGGAGGGATTTTCAAAACGTCTTTCAGAAGCGCTTTCCCTGTCTCCTGAAACGCGGAAAGAGCGAGCCGCCGAAATGCGCGCATGGGTTTCCCGTTATGACATCAGTACGGTTGCCGAGCGATTCATAGAGCTGGTAACAAATCCATGAACCCCACTGTGAAGAGAAACGCCATTATCCTTGCCATAAATGACCTTGATTTCGGCGGAGGCCAGCGCACTGTGGTTGCCGAGGCGAACGAGCTCCATACGCGGGGAATACCCGTCCATATCGTGACGACGCTTGCCGGCGCCCGGATGCCTTTGCGTGCCCTTCTTCGCATTCCCGAGAGCCAGATACACCACGCGCCGTTCAAATCACTCGCTGACTTTTCCGCCTATAGCACGCTCTTCCAACTGATACGCTCCATTAATCCGTATGCAATTGTTTCTAATCTTTTTTTTACAAACACCGTCGTCCGCATTGCAGCGTTCTTTTCCTCCGTGCGCATTACCGTACGAGAGGGAAATGTTCCTACCGAGAAGGGTATCTTTGCCAAAATAGTAGACCTCATTCTTTCTCTCCGCACGCACTCGATAATCACGAACAGCGCGCGCGTTAAAAATTCACTCCCGTTTGTATTTGCTAAAAAAGTCCTTCTCTATAACGGCATTGGCGATGCGTTCTTTGCCCGCCCGCCCGTGCGCGAATCCATGCGGCAAGAGCTTGGCGTCGCGCCGGACGAAGTGCTCGTGCTCTCGGTCGGCTCCTTGACGGAAAAGAAGGGACAACGGTATGCGATTGAAGCGCTCGACCAAGTTGATGAGTGGGAAGAGAAAAGTCCAAACACGCATCTCGTCTTTGTCGGAGACGGCCCGCGCCGCATGTCCTTGGAAGATTACTCGAGAGCGCTTTCCCTTAAGGAGCGGATGCATTTTCTCGGAAACCGAACCGATATTCCTGAACTTCTTGCGGCGACGGATGTGTTCATTTTGCCGTCATTATGGGAAGGGATGCCAAATGCGGTATTGGAGGCGATGGCGGCGGGCGTGCCGGTCGTTGCAACGGATGTGGGCGGTGTCTCCGAAATCATCAAAAACGGCGAAAATGGCTTTCTGGTCCCAACCGACGATGCGTCGTTGCTGTCGTGGAGAATGGGCGAGATTCTTGCGAAAGTCGTCAATGATGCGCCGCTTCGCGAGCGTATCGGGAAAAACGCCAGCGCTTCCGTCTCGCATTTGACGTGGGAAAAGCACGTTACCAAGCTCCTTGAGATAGTGTAGGTATACATATGTGTGGGATTTTAGGATTTGCCGGAGACGATATTGTTCTTGCCAAAAAAATGGCAGAGAGTATGAGCCACCGTGGACCCGATGGGGAAGGTGTTTTTTCTGATGAACGCCTTACCTTAGGACACCGTCGTCTTGCGGTTATCGATTTGTCACCGAAAGCGGCGCAACCCATGTGGTCCAGCGAAAAAACACTCGGCATCATTTTCAATGGTGAGATTTATAATTTCAAAGAACTTCGAAAAAATCTTGAAGATGCGGGAGAGCGTTTTGTCACGGATTCGGATACCGAGGTCATTCTTGTAGGATTTAAAAAAGAAGGGAAAGCATTTTTCTCCAAAATGCGCGGCATGTGGGCTCTTGCTCTCTATGACCGTGAGAAAGGAGAGCTGACGCTCTCCCGCGACCCATTTGGCATCAAGCCTTTGTATTATCTTGAAAGCGGAGGACATTTTTCGTTTGCGTCCGAAATGAAGGCGCTCAATGCGTATGCAAAGGCAAAAGGCATCAGATTCACTTTTTCTCTCATCGGATGTGCGTCGTTTTTCACGCTCGGATACGCGATGCATCCGCATACGGTGTTTCAGGAAATAAAAAAACTTTCTCCCGGTATGGTCGCTTCCTATCGGTGTAGCTCGCGAGAGCTCTCTTTTGAAAAAATGCCCACACAAGAAGTCGCCCTTCCTCAAACCCTTGAAGAGGCGCTCAAAGACAGCGTCAGGCACCACTTGATTGCAGACGTGCCAGTGGGGGTATTCCTTTCGGGCGGCGTGGATTCGACTTTAATTGCGCTCATGTTGAAGGAGCTTGGTGCGCCCTTGCATGCGTTTACGGTCTCGATGGAAGGACGTCAGGATGCGACATATGCCAAAAAAATCGCCGCATTTGCGGGGCTTACGCACCATGTCATTCCGCTTACCCGCGCGCGCCTTGAATCCGCCTACCAAAAGCTTTTTGACACCCTGGACGAGCCGGTTGCCGACCCGGGGATTCTGCCGTCCTTGGTTGTGTCGGAGGAAGCAAGGAAACTGGTAACATGCGTTTTGACCGGAGAAGGGGGTGATGAATTATTCTTTGGTTACGAACGATATCAGGCGCTTGCCAGTCTTTCACGGGTTGGCGCGTCGCTCGGTTTTTTCGAATCGCTCGCCATGCCGTTCTCGTCGTCTTTGCCAAAAGCTTTTGGTAGGCGGTTTCGTCTCTTTGAGGCCCGTTTGCGCGGAGATCTTCTGGAGGGGTATCTCGAGACCGTTTCTCTTGCAGGAGACATTGCGGATAGGCGTGCAGTTTCTCGGGAACTCCGAAAGCGTTTTCAACTTCGCGATCTGCCGGTGAGTTTTTTTGATGAAATGTTGTATCTTCCGGACGACCTCTTATATAAAACGGATATCGCGACCATGGCGCATTCGCTTGAGGCGCGGACGCCTTTTTTGGATTCCTACGTTTCCTCGTTTGCGAAGCGGATCTCGGGGGAGGACAAGCTTGGCACAGAAGGGAAATTGCCCCTTCGGGCACTGCTCAAGAGCCGTCTCCCTAAGGAATTACTGATGCCGGACAAGTTAGGGTTCGGGGTTCCGAGGGCAATGCTTCAGAGACTGATAGAGCCGGATCTTACGGATGCGGCGCGCACGCTTTCCGAAAAGAACATTCCGGGCATTTCACGTTCTGTTCTTGAGAGGATTGCACAGGACGCGGCATATCGCGCCCACATTGCGCGCGCGTTTCCCGCGCTTCCGTTCTCGCTTACGGTTCTTTCTCGGGTACTTTCCGAGTATGATGTGCGGACGTTATAGCTATGGACAGACATACAATAACCAAAGAGGAGATAGCTAAGGGGTATGACGCCATAGCCGAGGTGGTGGGGGTTGGGGGCGATTTTTATGATGATTGCATTTCTATTCACAATCGGTATGACGGTTCCAT
>DATDST010000070.1:0-8505 GCA_036517815.1 Minisyncoccota bacterium
TGGCAAGTATCGGACACTTGATTTGGATTACGTTGCCGTTAAATCCCCGCAATTCTCTTATAGCCGCATCAAAGGTGCGGACCCGCTTCTCTATGTGGAGATGGCGTCAACCGGCGAGGTGGCGTCGTTTGGCGAAACGTACCACGAGGCGCTCCTGACTTCCTTGATGGCGGCGGGTTTTCGGCTTCCTAAGAAAAATATTTTGGTGTCCTTGGGCAAGGAAGAAAATAAAATAAAGCTTCTTCCGTCAATACGGACGCTTGCGGAAATGGGCTTCACGCTTTTTGCCACCGAGCAGACCGCGGAGTATCTCAAAAATGCGGGCCTGCCGTGCACTCTCGTGTATAAAATATCTACCGCAAAAGACCCGAACGTGCGCCAGCTCCTGGACGAGGGAAAACTTGACCTCATCATCAACATTCCCGCGCGAGGGTTTGCACGAGAGGGTAACGGAAACGGAAAACATACCGACGGCTACATTATTCGGAGAAAAGCGGTGGATGTGGGCATCCCCTTGATCACGAATCGTCAGCTCGCGGAAGCATTCATCACAGCGTTTGCGGAAACCAGAAACAAACGTATACCGGTGAAGCCGTGGAGCGAATATCAAAACGGCTAGAAGTCCATGAAAGCTTTGAAGATCATTGTGTACGTTCCCGTCTCGCATGCCGATCGCTTGCGCAAGGCGATAGGACAATCCGGTGGAGGAAAAATCGGCGACTATTCATTCTGCAGTTTCTCAATGAAAGGTATCGGCAAGTTCTTACCAATGAAAGGCGCTCGTCCCGCAGTCGGCCGCGTGGGGAAGATCCAAAAAGTTCATGAAGAACGGATTGAATTCGTGTGCGCCGCACAACATATACAGCAGGTCATCGCGGCCATCCGAAAAGCACATCCGTACGAGGAGCCCGCCATAGAGACGTGGCCTATCCATCTCCCCTAATCTCAATAAAACTTCCTTGAATGAGTGACCTCGGAGGTCACTCATTCAAGGACAAGCGCTCCTACATCGTTTGCAGGTGTGGCGCGGAGGTAGTGCTCAATTTCTTTGCTGTATTCTTTTGTGATCAAGCCAGTATCCAAAAGGGAAGGAAAATTTTTCTCTCCAATGTAGTCAAGATAGCTACTCCAACGGTAACATCGCAGATAGTTAAAAATCTTCTGTAGGTTTTGTTTATTTTCTCCTTTCGTTCGTATTCGCCAGTTTTCTGCACCCTTACAATAGTCCAGCGGATTCAAATGAATATAGTGAAGAATATAATTAAATTGTTGTTCGCGCTCTATCAATATTCTTTTAGTGCGACCCTGAAATACATACCCGTTTCGTTGATATTTTTCATTGAAATATTTTGCGTAACCCACATTCACTTTCATAAGAAATTTCGAAATGCCGTTTTCCTGCCGTTCGGACAGCAGAAGATGAAAGTGATTCCGCATGAGGCACCACGCATGGATTTTCACTAACTGCTCTGGTCCTCGCGTATCAAATGAGTGACCTCCGAGGTCACTCATAGAGGCGGTCGTGGAGAAGGAACGGCCAAAATTCACCACTGGATCTTTGTCATTGAATGCATATAGATTATGTACGAAACGGGCATAGTCTTGAGAATCCAAAAAGATATTTCGTTTTTCAACGCCTCGATTTACTGCATGATAAAGGTCCATACTTCACTCTAGATTCTAGCACCCCAATGAGTGACCTCGGAGGTCACTCATTATGAAGAGCTGGCAGTAGAAACATGGCCGGTTACCTCCTTCATGGGGCATAACAAGGCTTGACCGAGCGTATATATAGATATACCGTAGCAACTATCGCCGCTTCAAGCGGCGGTTCATAATTTATAAAGTTAAGAATTCGCAGTATGTTTAATTTGATACCGCATAGCGAGCGTGAGGCACGAGCTCAAACCATGCTAAGAATTATGGCAGAACGAGCCAAATTGGCCGCCTTACGGGCGAAAGCAAATAACACAGGTCTTCAACCGGTCTTTCAACCTTTGGATATTCCAATGGAGCCAAGATTCCGCATGCGATGGCCGCAATAAAGAAATAATCTCCAAAATAAAAAAACCTCCCAAGGACGGTTTTTTTATTTCTTTTCCTCTATATTACTTTTGCACTTTCCTATCCTCTATACTTTATACTCAATACTATATACTCTATTTATGACTCTTCACGACATGGCAGGGCATCTTGTCCGGCAAGGAAAAGGAATCCTTGCGGCGGATGAAAGCAACACGACGTGCAACAAGCGCTTTGAAGCGCTCGGCATACCCGCGACGGAAGAGATGCGCAGAGCCTATCGGGAAATATTATTTACGACGCCGGGCATTGAAGAATTTCTTTCCGGTGTCATTCTCTATGACGAAACCATCCGGCAGTCCGCATCCGACGGGACGCTGTTCCATGAACTTCTTGCGTCGCGCGGAATTCAAGTCGGTATCAAAGTTGACGGGGGATTGGATGACACTTCGTTTTCCGACGGGCAAGTGACAAAAGGTCTGGACGGACTTGCCGGACGACTGAAAGAATATAAATCCATGAGCGCGGTTTTTACCAAGTGGCGCATGGTAACAAAAGTTACTGACACCCCACAAAACTCTGCGCTTCAAGCAAACGTGAAGCGCATGGCCGAATATGCGCGCGTCGCTCAAGCGGAAGGGTTCGTGCCCATCATTGAGCCGGAAGTATTGATAGATGGTGACCACACAGCCGCACAATGTGAGAACGCGATAGTGGAAACCCTCACCTTGGCGTTTGACGTGATACAAAAAACCTCGGTGGATTTGAAAGGACTGATTTTGAAAACCAGCATGGCGGTTTCGGGAAAGAAAAACTCCGCGCGCGCGGATGCACAAGAAGTGGCGGAACGTACTATGCGTGCGCTCAAAGCCACTGTTCCCGATAGTGTGGCTGGAGTTGTGTTTCTCTCCGGCGGGCAGAAGCCCGAAGAGGCGACCGCAAACCTCAATGAGATAGCGCGCTTGGAACCGCGCGCGTGGCCTCTGACGTTTTCTTTCTCCCGGGCTCTGCAAGAACCGGTTCTCGCCTTGTGGATGGGTAATGACTCAAACCGCGCCGAGGCCCAAGCCGCCTTCCACAAACGATTGTCACTCAATATCCTCGCCGACGCGGGCGGGTACTCAAAGATTCTCGAAGAGGGGGCTCTATAGAACACTTTTGGGACGATGTTCCACCTTGGTGGTTTGACAAACCTGCATTTTTTTATTTTTTCGTTTTTTTATGGGATATCCACCGTTTTTTTTGATGGTACGAAAGACTATGGGGGGTACAATGGCCTATACCTCTCGCGAGACCGCAGGGAAGACGAGAGACTGCTCCCCGCAGATTTATTTCTCTCAATCTCTGGTACAATAATCCTCCGCGTGACTTAGAAAATAGTATTGTCGCTCTCAAACGCGATTAAAAAATTCGGCCATGAC
Organism: Minisyncoccota bacterium; assembly: GCA_036517815.1. GTDB lineage: Bacteria > Patescibacteriota > Minisyncoccia > Phycocordibacterales > Phycocordibacteraceae > Phycocordibacter. The sequence continues at coordinate 3,444 of DATDST010000070.1, forward strand.
TACGCTCTCCAAGATCAAGAAACGAAACGGCACTATTGCCGATTTTGATGAAGCAAAAATCGTTTCGGCGGTCGGGAAAGCGTTTGAAGAAGTCTTAGAGGATCCGCACGAAGCCGATGCAAAAGCGATAGGGGAGCTGGTCGCGGCATCGGTCAAACTGCGCTACGGCGGTACAGCCCAAATCCCTTCGGTTGAGGAAGTGCAAGACCTCGTGGAGCACTCGCTCATGGAGCGCGGGTACTATGATGTCGCGAAATCCTACATCATCTACCGCTATGAACACGCGAAGATCCGCGCCGAGGTGACCGCGGAGGTCGCGAAAAAGATTGAAGAGCGTTCGCTTATCATTCTTAAGCGTGACGGCACACGCGAAATTTTTTCCATAGACAGAATCCGAAAAGTTGTCGAACTTTCCATTTTGCCGGAACACAGAGCATTGGTGGATGTCGATGCGTTTGTCACGCAAGTGCAACGGGAAGTCTATGACGGCATCACCACACATGAAATCGAGCGCACCTTGATTATGGTTGCGCGTTCCATGATAGAGCGCGACCCCGCATACAACCATCTCGCCGCACAGCTTCTTTTAAATTCACTCTACAACGATGTCATGCACCAAGACGCGCTTTCTATTCTCTCGGGCGATTTCGATGCGGCGTACCGCGCGTCGTTCGTCGAAAACATGAAGCACGCGGTATCCCAAAAACTTTTAGACGAGCGCATGCTCTCGTTTGACCTTGCGAAGATTGCTTCGGCACTCCGCCCGGAGCGCGATCGTCTACTCAAATATATAGGTGTCGCCACATTAGCGGACCGTTACTTCATCACTGATCGCGAGAATGAGAACAAGCCCTTAGAGGCGCCTCAGCATATGTGGATGCGGGTGGCTCTCGGGCTTGCGTTCAATGAAAAGGAAAATAGGGAAGCGTGGGCTATCCGTTTCTATGAGATGGTTTCTACCTTGCGCTTCGTTCCTTCCACGCCGACTTTGTTCCATGCGGGCATGCCCAGAGCCCAGCTCTCTTCGTGCTACTTGAATACAGTTGAGGACGATCTGGATCACATTTTTAAGGTGTACGGCGACAATGCGCAGATGGCCAAGTGGGCCGGCGGTGTGGGGACCGATTGGACAAGTCTCCGCGCGACAGGGGCTCTCATCAAGAAGGCCGGCATTACCAGTCAGGGCGTCATACCGTTTCTGAAGATCGCGAACGACGTTACGGTGGCTATAAACCGCTCCGGCAGGCGCCGCGGCGCGACCGCAGTCTATTTGGAGACGTGGCACTATGACATTGAAGACTTTCTGGAGTTGCGCAAAAACACGGGGGACGAGAGACGCCGCACGCACGACATGAATACCGCGAACTGGATCCCTGATCTGTTCATGAAACGGGTGAGGGACGGCGGGCAGTGGACTCTGTTCTCGCCGGATGAAGTACCGGACTTGCATAATCTTTACGGGGCATCGTTTGACGAAGCATACGTAGGGTACGAGAAAATGGCGGACGAGGGGAAGATAAAACTTTTCAAGCGCATGCCAGCAAGCGATCTGTGGAGGAAGATGCTTTCCATGCTTTTTGAAACGGGCCATCCGTGGGTTACGTTCAAAGATCCCTCGAACATCAGGAGTCCCCAGGACCATGCGGGAGTCGTGCATAATTCGAATCTTTGCACGGAAATTACCTTGAACAATTCAAAAGATGAGACGGCGGTTTGTAATCTCGGGTCGGTGAACTTTGCCGTCCATGTCACGAACGGCGTGTTCGATCGCGAAAAAATAAAAGATACAGTGATGGTCGCGATGCGCATGCTTGATAACGTGATAGACCTTTCCTTCTATCCGACACTCGAAGGCAGAACCTCCAACATGCGGCACCGGCCGGTGGGACTTGGAGTTATGGGATTCCAAGATGCCTTGTATCAACTGGATATAGATTTTGCGTCGGAGCGGTGCGTTGCCTTCGCGGATGAGAGCATGGAGATAGTCTCCTACTATGCGATACTCGCGTCTGCGGAACTTGCGAAAGAGCGCGGTACCTACGAGTCCTACAAGGGGTCAAAGTGGGATCGCGGCATCTTTCCTCTAGACACGCTTTCCTTGCTCGAGGCCGAGCGGGGAGAGACGATAGAAGTTTCGCGCGCATCCACTTTGGATTGGGCGCCCGTTCGCGAAGCCGTGAAAAAATACGGTATCCGCAATTCAAATACGATGGCGATAGCGCCCACTGCAACCATCTCCAATATCGCCGGATGCTGTCCCGCGATAGAACCCGTCTATAAAAATATCTATGTAGAGTCGAACATCAGCGGTGATTTCACGGTTGTAAATCCTTTCCTCATTGAAGATTTGAAGAAGCTCAATCTCTGGAACGATGCGATGTTGAATGAGCTTAAATTCAGAGACGGCTCCATCTCTAAAATCGCCGGTATTCCCGAGACGCTGAAAGCAAAATACAAGGAAACCTTTGAGATAGACATGCGCTGGCTCATCCGCGCCGCCGCCTACCGCGGCAAGTGGATAGACCAAAGCCAATCCCTCAATATCTTCTTTAGAGGCGCTTCCGGCCGTGAGCTTTCGGAAGTCTACTTCTATGCATGGAATTTGGGGCTTAAGACCACCTACTACCTGCGCACGCTTGCCGCGACCCAAGTGGAGAAATCCACCGTCTCAACCGCCGAGTTCGGCTCAACCCACAAGCGGGACAAAGAAGAGTCGCACCACGACCTATCGGTGGGCGTAGCGGTCTCGGGGTTCGTATCCGAAGTGTCCTCCGCACCTGTTTCAGCGTTATCGGTTCAAACTATGGCGGCTACCGTGGCATCTGCACCGTTTAACGCTGTACCTGCTGTCACACAGGGCGCTGTGGCATCGGAAGTAGCTGTCGGCCTGCCCGCCGACCTGCCCGTCCGAAGCGGAGCGCAGGCGGGAGCCTTGGCGCAGGCGGGGCACAGGGTCTATACGCTTCACCGTGCATCCGCAGAGGAGATGTGCGAGTCCTGTCAATGACAGAGAATCTTAGGAGCGAACGAGTTAGATTATCGTCACCGAGCACTTATCTACGTAAAATGAAACCAATAGCTCAAAAATCCTTCCCCGTCTCTGCTCGCCTCCGCGCTTGTTTTTTCCGAATATAGTGCTCGGTCTAAGATTTTCTAAGCTCACCTTACTCGCTAACAAAATCTAACATGTCCATCCAGAAAGGAGCAAAACCAGTAGACGTTAACCAGCGCCGTATCATAAACGGCCTAGAGGCAGACGTTATCCAGCTCTACCCGATACGCCACAAGTTTGCGTGGGAGTACTACAACACCGCGAACGCCAACCACTGGTTGCCGACGGAAATTTCCATGCAACTTGATATCGAGCAATGGAAGAATCCCGCCGCGCTCTCAAAAGACGAGCGGCAGGCCTTTGAGACGGTACTCGGATTTTTCACCACCGCCGACTCGATTGCCGCGAATAACATCGTCATGGGTTTTTACAAGCATGTCACGAGTCCCGAAGTCCGCATGTATCTTTTGCGTCAGGCGTATGAAGAGGCGATACACACGCACGCGTACCAATACATCGTGGAGTCTTTGGGCATGGATGAGTCCAAGATTTTCAACATGTACCGCGAGGTGGATTCAATATTCAACAAGCAGGAGTTTATCCTCGGTTTTAATGAGGGCATCTTTGATAGTCAGTTCAAGACGGGAACGTTTGCGGCGGACCAGAAATTCCTTGAAAACTGGTGCGTCTTTTCCTTGATTCTTGAAGGCATCTTCTTCTATTCGTCATTTGCGGTGGTTCTCGGATTCAAGCGTCAAAACAAGCTTCCGGGCTCCGCCGAACAGATCGAGTACATCATGCGCGACGAGTCCATGCACTTGAATTTCGGCTTGGAGATAATCCGCGCCATCCGCGAAGAGAATCCGGAGTTGTGGACTAAGGAGTTCCAAGACCGGATAGTAGAGTTAGTGTGCAAAGCGACGAAGTTGGAGTACACCTTCGCACAGGAAGTCTTTCCGACGGGCATCTTCGGCCTGAACGCGGACGGCTTCAAGCAATACATTGAGTACATTGCGGACCGGCGCTTAGAGAGGGTTGGCTTGCCGACGCAGTTTAACGTTACCAATCCCTTTCCATGGCTGTCAGAAACCGCCGACCTCAACAAGAGAAAGAATTTCTTCGAGACGCGGGTGACGGAATACCAAACTGGCGGCGCACTCAGCTGGTGACCAACGCGGACTTGACGCCGACCTAACGCGGAACATACGCGGAAGTGTTCACGTGCCATTTCTTGACTGAAGCAGATTTTTGTATTATCTTGCGGTGCATGGCATTTAAGGAAGAAAGCAAAAAAGCAGTCCTAAGGAGACCAAGACAAAAAACTCGTCGGTTGCCTTTTAATTTTTCTACATCACCTCCGGATCTGCCGACAGCTCTCGCTAGGTACATTATGGAAACCTCTCAGGATCGTCTTGAGAGCCACGATGAAGCGATCGAATTAGGCTTAGAACCAGGCATGCTTCAGTACACAGAGTACATTAACGATACCACGACTCGTCAACTGGATTTTGAAGAAGTTATCTTACTTTTACAGGGTCAAAAGGGCTTGGATAGGTTAGCAACAATGCTGAAAATGCGGCGTGTTCAAGTCAAACATGGAGATGTGAGGAGAGAAAAAAATGTTTTGCAAGGTTACTGTGTAAAATGCAAAACATGGATACACGAAAAAGAATGGAAACGTCACAGACGCCACCACGCCTAGCGCCTCGCGCCTAGTTTTGTCATACTGTCCGAATGCTTAGCATCTTTCGCTCTTCCAGCCTCCAGCCTCCAGCCTCCAGCTCTCTAGTGTTCTATAACACTCTTTCAAAGACCAAGGAAAAGTTCGTAGCGGCGAGCCGCGGGGTAAAGATGTATACCTGCGGGCCTACGGTCTACGACTCTGCGCATATCGGGAACCTGCGCGCGTATGTGTTTGCGGATATTCTGCGGCGCACTCTTGAGTATGCAGGGTATGAAGTAAAACAGATAATCAATATCACCGACGTGGGGCATTTGGTGGGGGATGGC
>DATDST010000071.1:0-18708 GCA_036517815.1 Minisyncoccota bacterium
GCTCTTCCTTTTTCTGTCAGACGTACGCCGTCCTTGGGATTGCAGCTGATTATCTTTTTAATATTCTTCTCGCTCTCACCGTGCCGCATGATGAAATACCGGTTCCCTGATTTTTTGATGTGAAGCTGTAAGTCATCAAGCGAGCCGATGATGGTGAGTGCTTTTGTTTTCGGATTTCGCCACACGGGAATAGGCGCGCCCCAATAGCGAGAGCGAGATATGGCCCAATCGCGAGCGTTCTCGAGCCAATTCCCGAAGCGTTTGTCCCCCACTTCAGAGGGAACCCAGTGTATTTTTTTATTTTCTGTAACAAGCTTCTTTGAAAATTTTGTCACTGCCACAAACCAAGAAGAGGCGGCGTAATTTAAAAGCGGCGTGTCGCACCGCCAGCAGTGCGGGTACGAATGCACTATTTTTTCTTTTGAAAAAAGTAGATTTTTTCCTGCAAGATACTTAATGATAAGCACATCCCCTGATTGTGGATCTTCTTTCGGCTTGGCATGAGCCCCCGCAAAATCCGTTACTACAGGGATAAAAATCCCGTCTTTATTCACATGATGCACGATAGGGATGCTGTTTTTTTGCGCGAGCGCGAGGTCGTCCGCGCCAAACCCCGGCGCGATGTGCACAATGCCCGTGCCATCTTCCATTGTTACAAAATCTCCCGCATACACTTTCCACGCGTTTTCTTTCCCTTCAACCTTATAGCCCGCAAAATACGAAAACGGCGGTTTATATTTTTTACCAATAAGCATGCTTCCTAGAAACTCTTTTTCAACAACATGTTCACCGGTAATTACAAAAGACAATCGATTTTTTGCGAGAATAAAACGTTCCTCCCCGATTAAAACTTGTACGTACGTTGTATGAGCATTTACCGCCGCAGCCATATTGCCCGGCAAAGTCCATGGCGTCGTTGTCCACGCAAGAAGGAATGTCTTTGGTTCGTCAGCCAATTCCAACTTCACCGTTACAGAAATATCGGTAATGTCTTTATAGCCCTGCGCCACTTCAAAGTTTGAGAGCGTCGTGCCGCACCGAGGGCACAAGTGCATTGCCTTAAACCCTTCGTAGACAAGGCCTTTGTCGTAGAGGTTCTTGAACGCCCACCAGACGGACTCGGTGTACGAGGAATCCATCGTCCGATACGCGTTTTCCATATCCACCCACCGGCCTGTGCGTGGAATAATTCTCTTCCAATCGTCCGCATAGCGGAGGACGGCTTTGCGCGCGGCATCGTTAAACTTAGCAACCCCGAGCTTTTCTATATCGCGCTTTGTCGCAAGATTGAGTTCCTTTTCTATCTGATTTTCAAGCGGCAACCCATGGCAATCCCACCCCCAGCGCCGCCGCACATGGTACCCGCGCATGGTTTTGTAGCGCGGAATGACGTCTTTTATGGTCGAGGCAAGGATGTGGCCGTAGTGCGGAAGGCCCGTTGCAAACGGCGGCCCGTCGTAAAACACAAACTCCCCCTTTGGGGAGGGTTTTTCTAGGCTTTTTTCAAATATCTTCTTCTCATTCCAGAACGCAAGAACCTCCTCTTCCTTGGCCGCCGTAGCAGATTTTTGCGAAGGCTCGGCACGCTTCGCGGTCTCGCTTTTTTGTTCAGGGTCGCCCATACGAACTACGTCGTATAGTAACACCCGCCTTATTTTCCTTCAGCTAGAGGTGTATCTGATGGTTTGGGAGCTGGTGCACGCTCTACAATAATTTCTCTTGAAAAAGACCGCCTCGCTTGAAGCGCCGCTTGAGCCGCTGCTACTGCCATTTCAATCTCCCGCATTGAACTTGGTTTGTTATTTCTGCTCTCATCCATATTATTTAGCCTTTTTATTTTTTAAGTGCCCTCCGTTCTTTCGGCCATTGCCACCGCCTCTCGTATTCCGATCATCGTGGCCGGGTTTTTCTTTGTTACCGTTTCTTTTTTGACTTTTCCAATGTGATGCCCGCGCTACTCGCTCCGCTAAAAATTGTTCTCGTGTTACTTCTTTCATATTTTTTAATTAAAAAGCCCCTCGGGACGAGGGGCTGTATTGGCTTTGTAAGTAATCCTTACGCTCGCACCAACACGCCCCTCCGTGTAAGGAGAAGTACGAGAAGCGCAAGAATCGTAATTGGCTGTGATGCCATATAGTTATAATAGTGGTGATCAAAAAACTGTCAAGCTGTATTTAATGTTTCTTTTCCTGTAGTAAAGACCACGCCGTTTCTATAGCCTCATAACTTATAGTGCTGTAATACTCCTGTAGTAGTCCGAAGAGTAAACTTCCTGAGTCCTCAGATAAAGAATCACATAAAGAGATGAATAATTTTTGCGCTTCCGTCATGGCAATGAGTGCAGCTCGTGCTTTTTCACCTGCTAAAATCACTTGAGTTTCAGACGCTGAAAGCACTCTTCCTTCTTCAAGATTACTAAGTGGTGAATACAACGTAAAAGCATCTGCCGGAGGATTATTAAAAATCTCAAAAAAGCGAGCCTTTATTTTTCTAGCTGCTTCTAAAAATTTTGTCCTCTCTCCTTTTGGAAGTTTGTGAGCTTGAGTTAAAAAAACCGTTAATTTTCTTTCTGGACGCATCTGTTCATAATACATCAAGATTTAACTATTGTCAAATTACATCTTTTCAGGTGCTTGAATCCCCAGAAGCCACAAGCCGTTTTTCATCGTCTGCGCGAATGCTTTGGTGAGTGCGATTTTGTACGGCGAAGCGGGGTCGTCTTTGTTTACTATCTGCTCTTGTGCGTACCAACTGTTGAAGGCGCCCGCGATGTCGGTGAGGAAAGTCGTGACATAGTGCGGTTCGTATTCTTTCTGCGCCCGCACCACTACCTCCGGAAACCGATACAGTAACCGTTCTAACTCTGTTACTTCTTCGGGAGGGTTTGAGATTTGGGGTGTGAGGTGTGAGGTGTGAGCTTTCTCAAGCACGCTTCGTGCACGCACATGCGAATACTGCAAGTACGGGCCCGAATCTCCTTCAAAAGAAAGCGACTGTTCCGGGTCAAAGATAATATTCTTCCCCGCGTTCTGCTTCAATATTGAATACTTGATAGCCCCCACCGCCACCGTGTCCGCGGTTGCTTGCTTCGCATCGCCCAACTCCCTCCCTTCCATTTTTGCCATGGCTTTTGCACGCATATCCTCAATCAAGGATTCGCCAGTTATGACATTCCCCTTTCGGGAAGACATTTTGCCCGTGGTCATCTGCAACATCCCGAACGCCCTGTGCGTATACGTCCCTGCCGTTTTCGGCCAGAGCTCCGCCATCGCGGCTTCAACAACCCTAAAGTAGCTTTCCTGTTCTACCGCAACGGTAGTAATGTTCAGGTCAAACGGGAATCGTTCTAATTTTTTCTCTATAAGCCCGAGCTCTTTTGCCTCATAGGTCGGATTTTTCTGTGATGTGATGAACACGCGTGTGTGCAAACCTACTTTTTCGCCTTTAAAAACAACGGCGCCGTCGCTCTCTGCAAATACTCCGCGCATAAGTCCGTCCATGACAATCGCAATCCCCCTTTTCCAAACCTCGCTCTCAAAAATACTGTCATCAAAACGCGTACCGAGTATCGCGTAGAGTTCATCAAAATGATCAAGTGATGCTTTTCTGCCCGCATCGTAGAGCGGTTGTAATTCGACATCGCCGGCATAGAGGCGCTTGTTAATGTCGTCAATTTCTTTCTTTGCGTGCGCGTCGTCTTCATACGCGGTAGCGCCACGAACGTATGCTTCGCCGAGAGCGGCGATGCTTTTCGGGTCGGAGCCGTTTTTCATAACTCCCCATAGGCATTTGGCGACATGCGGCCCAATATCTCCTTGGTAATTCATGCGCCGTATATCGCTCCCGGACCACTCCACAAGACGCGAGATGGACTCGCCCACCGTGGTGGACATCAAGTGCCCTATGTGGAACGGCTTGAACGGATTCGGCTGTGAATACTCAACAATAATTTTCTTCCCCGACAGGAAATCATTCCTCCCCCATTTCTCACCTGCAGAAAGAATTTCTTGTATCCCCTCGGCAAAAACACTGCGCGAAAGATGGAAATTAATGAACCCTGCTCCGGCAACGTCGATTTTTTCTACGCCGTCTATCGCACCAAGCTCTGTAACAATTTTCTCCGCAAGCGCCTTCGGATTCTCTCCCCTCTTTTTCGCGACAACCAGTGCCACGTTCGTTGAATAGTCTCCATGCGAAAGCTCCGCCGGATGCTCGAGAACAGGCTTTTCAAAAATGCCGAGAGCGGTCGAAGCCGCAGATACCGCATCCGTTATCTTCGTTTGCATATCCATTGTGTCAGTATAACGAATGAAATAAGCGCGCGCTTTAAGAACGCCCCGAGAATTTCTTTGCCACTATTCTATAGGCGTCTCGAAACGGAATGCCTTTTTCTTTGACAAGCCGATATGTTTCTTCCGTCGCGTATAGTTCCTCTGTACATGCGGCTTTCAGAGCTTCGCTATTTAGCTTCAAGTTTTTAACGACGAGCGTTGTAACTTCTATAACTTCATGCGTGATATGCACCCCTTCTATGAAGGGTTTTTTGGTAAGCTGAAAATCCCGATTATATCCGGAAGGTAGTTTATCAGTCAGTGCTTGAAGAGAAACGAGAGTACCATTGAAAGCCGACACATGCGCGCGCAACAACTCAAGAACATCATAATTGCGCTTCTGTGGCATTACACTTGAACCAGTAGTAAAACTATCTGGCAAGCTCAAGAATCCGAATTCTTTGGTGCTGAAAAGAAGGGCATCGGTTGCGAATTTTCCGATGTCGAAGAGTGCCGCTGAGAGCGCTTGTAAAAGCATGAGTTCGAATTTACCGCGCGAAAGAGCGCAGTAGAGCGGATTTTTCTGCGTTTGTTTGAATCCAAGAAGTTTTGTGGTGACTTCCCTGTCGAGACCGAGCGTGGTTTCTCCGTACCCGGCGACAGAACCAAGCGGATTCTGGTCAATGATTTTTTTTATTGACGCAAGAAAAACCAGATCATCCAACAGCGCATCCCTAAAAGAAAGGAGCCATGCATCGACGGAGCTTGGCATTGCCCGTTGCATGTGGGTATAGCCCGGCATAGGAATGTCTTTGTATGCGCGTGCTTTCTTCTCGAATGCCCGGATAAGAGAAAAGATTTCTTTTTCAATCGCGGCAACCTCATTTTTCATGTAGAGCCGGAGTGCGACAAGAACCTGATCATTCCGCGAGCGGCCGGTATGGATCTTCTTCCCGACAACGCCGAGCCGCTTCACGAGAAGATTTTCAATAACCGTGTGGCAATCCTCCTCCGACGGAGATATTTTTATCTTCCCCGCTCTCCATAAGGTAAAAATGCGCCCGAGCTCTCTTGTGAGAGCTCGTTCTTCTTTTGCGGAAAGAACGCCGATTTTTCTTAATCCTTTTGCATGGGCAACACTCCCTTGGATGTCGTACGGCAACAATACAAGATCAGTCGTCGTGTCGTCTCCGGCCAAGAACGACTCGATCAGAGGTAGGGATTTCTTCTTTTTCATCCAGAGGGTGCTCATATGTTTTTCCTATTTTTTACGTTCGCAAGTTTCATCTGAAGCGTATAGATCTCAATAAACCCGGCGCTTGCATTTTGATTCAGTTTATATCCTTCTTTATTGACGAATGAAGCGTACTCAAGCGCATACGGCGACGTCAGTGCTACCACGTTTGCTTTTCCTTTGAAAAGCTCCACAGTGACCGTGCCTTCGACCCTCGCGTTTACCGCGTTGTTGAATGCGTTCAGCGCATCCATGATGGGATCGTACCAAAGGGCCCCGTAGCACAGGTACGCCCATTTCGTGTCTATGTTCTCTTTTAGTTCATTGAGAGTTCGCGTCGAAACGTATTTCTCCAGGTTTTGATGAGCGGTAATAATAACTTCCGCGGCAGGATTCTCGTACACACCCCGATTTTTGAGGCCGATGAGGCGATCTTCAAGGAGCGTAACAGTGCCAACTCCGTGTTTCCCCGCAGTGATGTTCAAGGCGCTGATGAGCTTCGACAACTTCATTTTCTTTCCGTTCAATGCCACGGGGATGCCGTTCTTGAACGTAAGTTTCAGATAGTGTGCTTTCGAGGGGGCATTCTCCGGAAGCGTGTATGTCGTGAGGAACAGTTTTTTCTTGGGTATGAGCGATGGGTCCGCTATTTCTCCGCCCTCCCAGGTCATGCCCCACATGTTGTCGTCCACGGAATAGGGGAAGTTGGCGGAGACCGGGACCGGAATGCCATGTTTTTTGGCATACGCAATCTCCTCTCCCCTGTCCATAGCCCACTCCCGAACCGGCGCAATGATTTTCATCGTCGGATCGTGCGCAAGTATGTAGCCGTCGATGCGGACTTGGTCGTTACCTTTTCCGGTACAGCCATGAGCGATCGCGTCAGCCCCTATTTTGTTCGCGACCTTGACTGCCTCTCTTGCAAGGATTGCTCGCCCTATCGGGGTTGAGAGATGATAGGCGCCCTGGTAGGAAGCGTTGGCTTTTATGCCCTTTGCGATGAATTCATCCGCGAAAGCGTCTTTGAGATCGAGCACGATTGCTTTTTTAGCTCCGAATTTGAGGGCTTTTTCCCTGATAGCCTCAAGATCATCCGCCTGTTGCCCTAAATCTGCGGTGAGGGTAATGACACTCGCGTGGTAGGTATCTTGAATCCATTTCAGCATTACGGACGTATCAAGCCCGCCGGAATAGAGAAGCAGAACTTTTTTCACTTCACCAATCTTCGCTTCATATGAAGCGACCTTTTGGTAATTAGATTGTGTTTTCATGATGAGTGTTCTTCGAGTTTGACAAGAAAGCGTGTGGTCTTTTCTCGCAACTCGGGGAGTTTTTTAAGCACTGCTTCAAGTGCCACAAGAACCGATGGAGTGTCGTCTCCTCTTAGCCTGGAAGGCGGCGTAGCATCCGGGAATTTTTCTGATTCTTTTGACATATATTAGGTTAATGAAACAAATAAAAAACGGCCTCGTTTGAGGCCGTTTGGAAATATTTGTTAGGAACCAATACTCGCAGATAACCTCAAACAATAAGGCCGCGGCGACGAACAGACAAAATAACGATTGTGTTCACAAAGAAATGATAATCCTGAAGAGAGAATAAGTCAAGCTAATGAAAAAAGCAGAACTTGCAATACCAATTACCAACAGGCTTCGCAGGTTAAACCCCGTTGCGGGTGGTTACGAACCACAGCAGGCCCGGCATGAAGTGGCTGTTTTGCGCCTTGGCAATGCGGACAAATCCCAAGTTTCCAAGGCGCTTTATACCAAGTATCACTTTTGTTTTTTGCTTCTACATGATTCGGCAAAAGCAAGTCCGAATCACGCCAAGGGCCGTTACGTCTCATGGGAACCTTGGCGGATACTATGAGACCTGAAGAAGAGAAAGAATTTTCTCTCATACTAAAGAAATAAAACTTTCCGGGATCGGAAACTTAGCGCACATCGTTCGGATTTCTTCGCGGATGCGCTTTTTTACTTCCGTATTGTCTTTATTCTTCAAAGTTTCAATCATCAACTCTGCCACGCGAGTACATTCTTTCTCGGTAAACTTGCGCGTGGTGATTGCGGGCGTCCCGAAACGAATGCCGGAAGGATCCATCGGCGAGCGCGTATCGTCCGCGATGGCGTTTTTATTCAAGGTCATTCCTACTTCATCCAACACAGTTTCCGCTTCTTTTCCTGAAACACCCAGAGAGCCAAACACGTCCGCGAGAATTAAGTGATTAGAAGTTCCGCCCCCAATCATGCGAATGTTTGCGGCGCGAAATACTTCTTCCATTGCTTTCGCATTCTTCAGAATCTCTGCGGCGTACGTTTTGAATGATGGGTGCAAGGCTTCACCGAAAGCCACGGCCTTTGCGGCAATTTGCGCCATGTGTGGGCCGCCTTGAAAACCGGGAAATACTGATTTGTCTATTTTTTTCGCCAGCTCCTCGCTTTCGCGCGTCAAAATCATCCCCCCGCGCGGCCCGCGCAAGGTTTTGTGGGTGGTCGTCGTCATCATATCAAAGCCATAGTCAAAAGGATTTTTCACGGCTTTGCCCGCAATCAAGCCTGCAATGTGCGCGATGTCCATAATGACAAGCGCCCCCACTTCGCGGCCTATGGAAACAAAGGCTTCATAGTCTAATTCGCGCGAATATGCCGAGTAGCCAGCCAAAAGTATTTTCGGTTTTTCGCGCTTTGCCACTTCCCGCATTTCGTCATAATCAATCTCACCCGTTGTCGTATCTTTCATCTTGTAGCGGACGAATTTAAAAATCTTCGTGAGATACGTCACGGGGTGCCCATGCGTTAAATGCCCGCCGTGCGAAAGGTCCATGCCTAAAACGGTGTCCCCCGGCTCAAGAAGCGCAAAATACATCGCGACATTCGCTGGCGCGCCAGAGAGCGGCTGAACGTTTGCAAATTTACAATTGAAAAGCTGTTTTGCCCTGTCGCGAGCAACATTTTCTACCACATCCATATACAGCTGGCCTCCGTAGTAGCGCTTACCGGGGTAGCCCTCGGAGTATTTGTTTGTCATTACCGAGCCCATCGCCTCAAGAACCGCGTGGGACACATAGTTTTCCGAAGGAATAAGTTCAAGCCCTTCCCGCTCGCGTTTTTCTTCGCCGAGTATGGCGTCGGAAATTTCTTTATCTTGCGTAGAAAGAAATGTCATATATCAGTATAGCACCTAACGTTCAGTGTACAGCGTCTCATGTCTAGGGGAAAATCACCATCATTCTATTCTAGTGTTTTGCAAAACACTAGAATAGATTCTGCGCGGGGAGTGAGTTTGTGGCGGATGCTATTGCCATCGCTCCGCTTCATGACAAGGCCAGCGATAGCGAGTTTGCGTATGTGATCCGAAGCATTTTGATATCCGATTTTAAGTGTATCTGCTATTTCTTCCACCGAGAGTTCCGGTTCGCGCTTCAAGAGGATAAGCATTTCCAACCGTCGGTGATTAGCGAATCCCCTTATTATTCCTGCTACTTTTCGATACGATGCAACCATCGACGTATTATAAACCATTCCAGTATTTTGCAAAATACTGGAATGGGGATACTAGGAAAAGCCTCATAGAGAGAGCTCTGTGGATAAGGTAGGAGACACTTAGCGACATTTTACCGCTCTATAGATCTTTTCATGAATCGCCTCGCGGCCTAAAAATCCACCACGGCCGTCGGAACAATCTATTTTTCTCCAGCGAGGATTGGAACGAATGAGTTCTTCGGCGCTTTTTTGAGCATTTTCTAAATATGCCTTATTTGCTTCTACTCTATCCTTCTTCCCTTTCGCATAGGTACCCTTTTTCTTACGGTCTTTATTCTTAAGCCATTTCAAAACAATGCTGATGGGAAGATGCAAATAGATAATAAGGTCCGGCCGTGGCAAGCCGAATACTTTGTGCTCCATCGTATCCAACCAATTCAAAAATCTTTTTCGTTTTGCCGCATTTTTTATTTTTCCTCCCTGATGCATTTGGTTTGCAGAAACATAGCGGTCAAGTATTACTGTTTTTCCTTCTTTGAGCCACTTTTCTATTTTTGGTTTTGATTCAAACCTGTCCGCCGCGTACATGACCGATGCGATATACGGGTCCACTTTAAGAAAATCTCCATACTTGCCGGTTAAATTCGCGGCGATGAAATCGCCAAAGAAATTATTGTAGTACTGCGGAAAATCCATGGTGGCAACCGGCACACCTTCCCGTTTTAGCCGAGCCACCAAAAGCTTGGTTTGCGTTGCCTTCCCCACCCCGTCTGTTCCGTCAATCACTATGAGCCTACCTCGCCTTTTCATCCTGACAGTATAACTCCGTACCTATTTTAAGAGTAATTTAGTATCGAGTCGGTTTTTAAGCTATTAATATCGTTTTAGTTTTCAAGAGAACTTTTATATTCAGGATTTCCTGGATCAAGCAGTATTGCTAACCCGAAACTTTGTTTGGCAGCTTCTCTCTCAAAAATTATTTGCCACATACGACCAAGTACATGGGCTGTCTCTGCCGCTTTCAGACGTTCTGTAGTACGGGATTGATTTAGATAATCTTGAACGCGTGATTCAACGTCGCGTTCTCGTGCATCAGGGAAAGCTTGACCGCTTTTTTGACGACCGGCACGAAATTTTTCTACGTTAAAACTCCTGAGAGATTTCGTTAAGAGCCCCAAAAAAATTATAGTCTGACATGCGATCATGGTTTCAAAATCACCTTTTTCCAAGTATTTTATTATGTTCCCCTGTGGATTTTCATCGTAAGGGATAATGGAATTTTTTTCTTGGGACATTTTGGAATAATACAATTCAAAAGATAAAAAGTCAAGTTTCTGGGTAGAGTTTGGTGAATAATAGGTTTTGAGCCATATTTTGACGCAGACCAGTTGTAGGATTTAAGGCATTCCTTGAATACCGCATCTGCCAAAAAATGTCGATTTTAAGCATTATTCACCAAACTCCGGGTAATTGTATTTCGCTCGCAATGCAATACCCTATAAACTAACGAAACAATACAACGATCTCCTAAAAAACCCTAAAAACGCGTGCTTCATTCAGACTTCAGATGCGCTTTACGATATGAGCGACATCGTGTCGCTCATAATCAAGGCCTCGCCTTGATATTCCCTGACGTGAGTCATTCAAACAAATCCGCGTGGGTGCCCGTGCGAGCAAGGAGAAGTTCGGCAGAATTCACTTTGTAAATAAGAAGCCAGTCGTTTGCGATGTGGCATTCCCAGTATCCAAGCCACTCCCCTTGTAAAAGATGCGGCCGTGCTCCCGCTGGAAGCGCATCGTCTCTTTGGATCGCTTGTATCACCGTATCGAGGACTCCGATGTCCCAGCCACGACGCTTTAACCGCTTCACGTCCCGACGGAACGGGCCTTTAGGTCGAATGCTTCGCATTCCAGTGCTTGCCTAAAATGTCCTCAAACATCTTGTCTGTTGTTTGATATACCTTTCCTCTCCCGCGCTTTAACTCGCGTAAGGCCCTGCGCGATTCGGCATTCGGAATGCGTATGGGGAAGGGCATACCCTGATCCATTACCACTCTTTTAAGAAAGAGAGTCATGGCATCTGATGTGGAAATTCCTACAGCCCTAAAAACCTTACCGGCGGACTTTTTTAGTTTCGGTTCCACGCGCGCGGTTACATAACTAGTTTTTGTGGTGGTCGCCATATGGGTAGTGTATCACATACGTGATACACACCGCAAGCGGTGTTCAGACCAAAGGATACACTCTCACAACTTCAAAAACTGCTCGACGGTAAGACCGGCCTGTTTGATGATTGCCTTCAAAAGGCCTCGGCCGATGATGTTGCCACCGTGGATGGGAACGGAAGTGAGTCGTTTAGTAACTGGATTGTAATAAAATTGATGACTGCCTTTTGATTTCGCGTATTGGAAACCGGCGCGAATGAGCTTGCGCACGACCACGCGTGCGGCAAGCGCCGGAAGAATGCTCATGCAAGATGCGGCACCTTCTTTGCTCGGGCAGTAAAGCGCATATACCCTTGCGCGACCGCATCAGAAAGACCGCGGACTTCGATAATGCCCTCGATGGCGTCGGCGATCATTTTTTTCGCCTCTGAAATATTTTTTCCCCATGACACGGCACCTTGGACAGTGAGAGCTGTTGCAACAAAGCCGCCCATATCCGGCTCGGATTCAAACACTGCCTTAAAAGAGCCATACTGGGTTTTTACTATTGCTGTTTTCTTTGCGGGCTTGCGCATACATGCTCATTGTACCACAATGCAAGTTACGCTTTTTATGAAGCAGTACAACGATCTCTTAAAGAAAGTCCTTGACGAAGGCACAGACCGCGAGGGCAGGAACGGCAAGACGCGAGGGCTTTTTGGGCTCCAGATGCGCTTCAACATGGAGGACGGCTTCCCGGCCGTGACAACGAAGAAACTCGCCTTCAAGGCCGTAAAAAGCGAGCTTCTGTGGTTTATAGAGGGCTCAAGCGACAACAATCGCCTAAAGGAACTGAATGCAAGCGAGCGCACTATCTGGACTGACAATGCCGAAGCGCCCTACTGGGCGCCCAAAGCAAAATTCCCGGGGGATTTGGGTCGCGTGTACGGCGTGCAGTGGCGGAAGTGGCAAAGCCCGGGCGGCAAGGTTGTGGATCAGCTCGCGAACGTTATTGAAATGATAAAAAAAGATCCAACTTCGCGCCGGCTTATCGTTACCGCATGGAATCCGGGAGAGATAGACATGATGGCCCTCCCGCCGTGCCATATGTTTTTCCAATTCTTCGTTGCGGACGGAAAACTCTCGCTTCTGATGCACCAGCGCTCGTGCGATATGTTCCTCGGCGTTCCGTTCAATATCGCCTCCTATTCCCTACTTTTGCACATGGTCGCGCAAGTAACCGACCTTAAGCCGGGAGAATTCGTGCATTCGCTCGGCGATTGCCATATTTACGAAGAACATTTTGATGCCGTTAAAGAACAGCTTTCGCGCGAACCAATGCCCCTCTGCACGCTCAAACTAAACCCCGCCGTCAAAAACATTAACGATTTTAAAATGGAAGATATTGAATTAGAAAATTATCAGTCGCATCCCCCAATTAAGGCAAAGATGGCGGTTTAGTTATTTTCGAAAGGGTTTAGCGGCTTGAATTCCACCTGCCAATAGCAAATTTGCAATGCCGGTTAGACCAAATATTTCACCTGCAAAAGCAAGACCTCCGGCTTCATCAGTGCTCATATAGGAAGAATCGTGCATAAGGAGTCCCACAATGAACATCCCAGCGCCGATAAGGGTGTAATCTCTTCCCTCCCTTAAAAAAAATGACACGTTGTCTTCTGTTGCGGGTATCTCGTGCTCTCATGGAAGAGGATAGTATAAGAAATTTATTAAAAGTCAAGGACTCATTGGGTTGGGAAAGTTGAGTGAAAAGCTGTAAACTAAAAGCTTCATGGCTTTATCTGACAAAAAAATCTTAGAACACATGAAAGCGGGGACGGTCGTTATTGAACCGTTTGACCGTAAGAATCTGGCAACGAGTAGCTACGACGTAACTTTGGGGGAATGGTATTTCCGTGAACAGCCGCCCTCGGGCCACAAGAAAGTATTCAATCTCTACAGCAAAAAAGATACAGAAATAGTGTGGGGCACGATGCCCCACAAAGCGACTACTGCGGCGGAGGCGATGAAAAACTTCAACTTTCCGTTCCATGGAATCCGCCCAGACGACAAAATCATTTTGCTCGAGCCGGGAGAGACGATACTCGCGCATACGGAAGAATTTATTGGAGGGCGCGAAACAGTAACAACCATGATGAAGGCACGATCATCTCTGGGGCGCAATTTCATAAATGTCTGTAAGTGCGCCGGCTGGGGCGACGTGGGCTACACGAACCGCTGGGTCATGGAAATATCAAACGCATCCCAGCACTACATCATTCCCCTTGTCGTAGGCCGTCGCATCGCACAGCTCATATTCTTTGAGACCGGGCCAATACTTGCAGGTGACTATACAAAGACCGGCAAGTACCAGACGACGACGGACGTCGCAAAGCTAAAGAAACAATGGAAGCCGGAGACGATGCTCCCGAAATTGTGGGCCGACCGCGATATTAAGAAACATCAAAAATGGCACTCTCGGAGCGCAGACATTCGCAGACTGAACGCAGAATCACGCAGAAAGAAACGAAAATAATCTATTCTAATCTATTCTAATGTTCTTGAGAATACCAGAATGGGAATAAATCAAAGCATTTGCTCTCATCACTCGCTCGGATAAAAAAATGAATGTATTTCCTTCTCCCTCGCATCGTTCGATAGTAAGTGCGATTGCGGCTATTTCCGCAAAAAACCGAGGACTCGGAAAAAACAATGATCTCCTCTGGAAAATCCCGGAGGACATGAAGCGTTTTCGGGAATTGACGACGGGACATCCGGTCATCACTGGGCGAAAGAACCTGGAAGCCATGGGCCGGGCGCTTCCGGGACGCGTAAATATCGTCGTTACTCGGGACATAAACTATCAAAAAGAGGGGTGCATCGTCGCGCACTCCATAGAAGAAGCACTGGAAAAGGCAAGGAGTCTGGATGAAAACGAGATTTTTATAATCGGCGGAGGCGAAATATACAAAGCCGCGCTCCCTTACACTGACCGCCTCTGCCTTACGATAATCAACGCCAAAAAAGACGCTGATGTGTATTTCCCCGACTATTCAGAGTTCAACAAAATAATTTCAGAAGAGAAACGAACGTATGACGGGCTCGCCTATACATGGGTAACTCTCGAACGCTAAAGCCGTTGCGCGCAACGTATCACTGTATTAATACAGTGATACAGATGCGATAGGAAACATTTATTTACCGGAGGTGCCTTTTTTCCAGGGTGCCTTGAGCAATGGTGCATATATATCTTCTTCTTTTGAAACTAGGTACTCATTAAAACGAGCTTCGCGCTTGGCACGTTTTTCTGAAACGTAGGGAACCCCGCGCATGCGAACGAGGGGCGTTTGTTCGTTCGCCTCGCCCATTGCTAAAACCGCGGCGGCTGCTATGGAATCCGGGACGTTCACTTGGCTCCCACCTGATTCGTGGCCCAGAAGGTCTTTCCTGTGTCGGTTATCAAACAGTGGCTCAAAGCCCGCCCAGCTAACGGCATAGCCTACAACCCCGCGCCGAAGCGGCGCGGATTTAGAGTCCGTAATAACAAGATACAAATGCTCCATACGGTATGTTTTTTTAAACCACGCGAGAAGTTCTTCCGCGGTTTCTTTGGGCTTCTCGGGAAGCAACACGTACCACCCACCAAACGGATCTACGCCGGCGCCCGGTAAAAGCACGTTATTTTTTATCGTGTGAATCACCGCTCCTTCTGGGCTCTGGTCTCTCTCTAGATACCAGTCCGCCTCTTTCTTAATTAATTCATCCTTCTGGTCTCTAGCGTGCGGCACGCATCTGCCTTGCCAGATGGACACTATCTTCGAAGAAATCGCGACCACGTCATGGTCTTGGAGCGTAAGTTCTGACTTTTTTATTTTCTCAAGAAAAGACTCGTCCTTGGGCGGAGTGATAATTTCTGTGACAAATGAAACGAGCTCCATTATTACCGCGCCACTCGTTCAGCAAGCCGGATTCCCTTCCGAACAAGTGAAGCAACACCAGTTACGTGTTGCCGAGCTAAATTTGCCCTTCTTGCTGTGTATCGAAGGAAAAATTTTTCTGCCTTTGAAAGAGAAGAATCTTCTATAAAAGGAATAGCCGCAACAAAAGGCTTTGTAAGTAAGTTGTGAGTCTGAACAGTTTCCAAAAGAAAGTGACGGGTGCGTTTAAAATGTCGACGCGGGACTTCGAGAGATGATTTTTCCATCATATCTTACTTCACATCCACGCCCATTGAGCGGGCAGTGCCGGCGATAAGACGCTCGGCCGCCGCAGGATCGGTTGTGTTCAAATCCGGCATTTTCTTCTCGGCGATTTCTTTGAGTTGGGCTTTCGTAATGGAGCCGGCTTTGACAGCAGGCACCTTGCCAGACCCTTTCTCGATTCCTGCGGCTTTCATGACCAAAGATGCGGCCGGGGAAACCTTGAGCACGAACGTGAAAGAACGGTCGTCATACACTGACATTTCAACGGGAATGATGTCGCCCATCTGCGCGCGCGTCTGCTCGTTAAACTTCGTCACAAACTCGCCGATGTTCACCCCGGCCGGGCCCAAGACCGTTCCTACCGGCGGAGCCGGGGTCGCTTTGCCTGCCGGAAGCTGAAGCTTTATTTTTTTGATTACTTTGGCCATGATACGAATATTTTACGAATTATGACGAATGATACGAATAGGCCTCAAATACTGACTTCTAAAATTAATAAGCAATCCTAACTTTATTTTTGATGCTTGTAAATAGCGCTGTATTTGAAGATAATCCGCTTTCGTAACAACTGGTTTTGCCTTGAGCTCGACAAGAATTTTGTTATCAACTATGAAATCGGCGAGGTTCGTCTGATTATTCTTGACGAGCGGGAGTGGTAGAGATTTTTCTCTTTCAAAAGATAATCCTTCTGCGGTGAGTGAACGAGCAAAGGCGTCTCCGTATTGTTTTTCTCTACAGTACCGCCCAAGTTCATTATGGACCGAAAAAAGAAGACCGTTCAGACGATACGAGAGCGCACGATGTATGATCTTCTCATTCGTATCATTCGCATGCATTCGTATATTGGTATCACACTTAGAGCTTGCGTACTTGTAGGAAATCGAGCTCCACCGGCGTTTCGCGCCCGAACATGGAAACCAAGACCTTTATCTTTCCCTTCTCCTCGTCTATGCTACCCACCTTCCCTTCCAAGTCCTTGAACGGGCCGTCGGAAATCGCCACAGACTCGCCGACCGCGAAATCTATCTTGTGTTTCGCGGTATCCGCCGACATGCGCTTGAAGAGCACGGCAAGTTCATCTTCGGAGAGCGGAACGGGAGTAACACCGGAGCCCACGAACCCCGTTACCCGCGGGGTGTTCCTGACCACATACCAGCTTTCATCATCCACAATCATATCTACCAAAATATACCCGGGGTATATCTTTTCATCTACCGTCTGGCGCTTCCCGCCGACCACTTTTATTTTCTTCTCGCTCGGAACAACCACATCAAAAATCTTCCCCTGCATTCCCAAAGACTCGATGCGCTGTTTTAGATTGCGCAACACCGCATTCTCATACCCTGAATAGGTGTGCACTGCGTACCATGCGCGTGTTCCTCCGGCTTGCTTCGTCATGTTATTGCGTCAGAAGAATAAGTCTTTCGAGAAGATACGTGAAAATAAAATCAAACGCACCTAAGATAAAAGATACTCCGAGCGAAATGCCGATGACCAAAGCCGTATAGGCGATAGCCTGGCTTCTCGTAGGCCATGACACGTGCGTCAATTCGCCTCTGACTGCTTGTACATAATCAATGATTTTACTCATACCTTTTCAAGAAAAAAGCCCTGCACGGGCTTTTAAAAAGATAGCAAATCTAATGCCTTTAGTCAATCCACAGCCAATACTATGAAAGCCAGAACAGAAAAGTACCGAGGTTTCGCCTCGGTACTTTGTGTTGTTTTGTAGTGGGCTTTGCTCTACTATTGGGGTTAGCTAGCGGATTTCGTAGCTGATGGAGACGTTCACGACGATTTCGTTCTCGCCTGCAGGAATCTGCGGTGTTGCTTTGACCATATCAGCAGATACCCCGCCAGCTCCTCCAAAACCATAATACGGAACTGGGCCTCCAGACTCCCAGAAAGAGACGACGCGCACCAAGCGGACATCAAGATCGTCCGCGAGCGCCTCCGCCTTTGCGCGAGCTTTCTCTATCGCTTCTGTGCGTGCTTCCGCGCGAAGCTCGTCTTCGTTATCAATCGTAAAGTTCGGGCCATACAGATTTGAGATGCCCGCGTCCCCAAGCTTTGCAAGCACATCACCCACCATCTTCGTATCCCGTATCTTCACTTCAACTGTTTGCGATACGGTATAACCGGTTACGCGCTGTTCAGACGAGGGGCAATAGCCGCCGTAGCAGGGGGGAGTGTAGGCATACTTGGGTGAAATAGTGTATGAGGCGGTTTTTACATCCTTTTCATCAATGCCAAGCTCCTTAAGAACCGCGAGCGCGACGTTAGATTTCTTGGTTGTACTGTCCTGCGCGCCGGAGGCGGTTACCGCCTCTTCGGACACAGTAAACGAAACGGCCGCAACATCAGGAATCGCGCTTACCTTGCTCTGTCCTTCAACGGTAATGACATTCCCTGCCGGCGGTTCCGACGTATCAAAGTTTATAATGGCGTTCAGTGCTTTTGCTCCGACAAAAATAGTGGCAACGGCGAGAAATGCTACCGCGAGCTTGATTACCCATTTGCTCTGGAAAAGTCCTGATGCAGAAGGCATATTTTCATTCATCATGAATAATGGTTGTTTATGCTGATAGGGCTCTTATTGTACACCCCAAACGCTAAGAGCCTATCCACTATCTTCCCCCATCTTTAAAATGCTATGTTTTTGGCTACAAAACTTCGTCTCGTCCTCAACGTAATGTTATTACGTTTCAGACTCCGACTCGTTTTTCGCTCAAAAACCTGCATTTTCAAGGTGGGTACCGCGAGATAGTGGATAGGCTCTAAGAACAAAATAATGGGAAATACCCATATAAAAGGTTACAATAAGCCCACGGCAGATCCTCCATGGAAACTTTTTTGTATATATTCATAAGCGTGCTGGCAGTGAGCACAGTCTCGCTGGCTGGGCTCTTTGCGTTCTCGTTACATGCGTCACTACTGCACCGAATACTGTTTATTCTTGTCGGACTTGCCGCAGGCTCCCTCATAGGAGACGCGGTTATCCATCTTATACCCGAAGCGTTAGAAAAAATTGGTAATGAGCGGACATTCGGTATTGCCGTACTCGCGGGTGTTATTGCCTTTTTTATCCTTGAAAAATATTTGCGATGGCATCATGCGCACCACGGGCCGGAAGAAGAACATGAGGCGGAAGAGCGAGAACATCATCCTCGCCATCTCGCGCCCTTGGTTTTAATAGCAGATGGCCTCCATAACACTGTTGACGGCGCCATCATAGCGGCAAGCTATTTCATTTCCCCCGCAGTCGGTGTCGCAACTACTATAGCGGTGTTTCTTCATGAAATACCGCAAGAAATAGCCGACTATGCGCTACTGATTCACAGCGGCCTTTCACGCGGAAAAGCGCTTTTGTTTAATTTC
>DATDST010000072.1:0-5500 GCA_036517815.1 Minisyncoccota bacterium
ATCGGCATGTCGGGGAGCGGGAAATCCACTATTGGAGGGATTCTTGCCATAAAACTTGGCTGGAAATTTGTAGACTTGGACAAACTTATTTTGGAAAAGCAAATGATGAACCACCACGACTTTATGAATACGAATGGAGAAACAGAACTCAAGCGTCTTGAAGAGGAATATACACTCGCTTTGGATCTTGCCGATACGGTGTTTGCTCCGCCGGGAAGTCTAGTCTACTCGCCGAAGGCGATGGAAAAAGTGAAAGCCGTCTCCGCGGTCGTGTATCTCAAGGCGACGCCTGAAGTCATTGAACGCAGGCTTGGGCCGAAACTCCATGCAAACGGCATCATCGGCCTAAAAGAGAAGGGGCTTAAAAAAGTTATGGAAGAGCGGGAGCCTTTATATGAGAAATATGCCGATTATTCATTTATGTCCAGCGTACAGGGAAAGAATGAAATGGCAGACCTGATCATCAAAACCCTCGTCGTGCGCGGAATTGTCCATGCGGTTTCATAGCACGAACGGGAAATCACGCGCCGGGTTTTCCGAAGCGTTGCGCCTCGGGCTAGCTCCCGATGGCGGGCTCTTTATGCCTGACATCTGGCCGCACGTTTCCGCTACTTTTCTGCGCAAGCTTCCGAAAAAACATTTCCATGAAATCGCGCTCGCGCTGTTCAAGCTATTCGTTTCGGAAATTCCCGAGCGGGAGTTGAAAAAAATAACGCGGGAAGCGTTTGATTTTCCCGTTCCTCTCATCCGTTTGGAAGAGAATCTCTTCGTGCTGGAGCTTTTCCACGGACCCACGATGGCATTCAAGGATTTCGGCGCGCGGTTCTTGTCGCGGACTTTGAGTTATTTCTTGCGGAAAGAAAAGGACAGGGGAACGCTGAACATCATTGTCGCGACCTCGGGCGACACGGGGAGCGCGGTTGCGAGCGGCTTTTTCAATGTTCCCGGCATACGGGTTTTCATTTTGTATCCGAGCGGGTTAGTAAGTCGGCTTCAGGAACAGCAGCTCACGACCTATGGAAAAAACATCATAGCGCTCGAAGTAAAAGGAACTTTTGATGACTGCCAGAGGCTGGCAAAGCAGGCGCTTTCTGACAAAAGCCTGAACGCGGAGATGCGCTTTTCTTCCGCTAACTCCATCAATTTCGGGCGCTTGCTTCCGCAGGCTTCGTACTACGCCTACGCCGCCGCGCTGTTGCAGCGCGGCGGCTTTAAGAAGAAGCCGACTTTCATCGTGCCCTCGGGGAATTTTGGGAATCTATTCGCGGGGCTTATCGCGAAAAAGGCGGGGTTTCCTATAGCTCGCTTTGTTGCGGCGACGAATGCAAACAGCGTGGTGCCGGAGTATCTGCAGACGGGCAAGTTCGCGCCGAGAAAATCAAAGAAAACAATTTCAAACGCGATGGATGTGGGGAATCCGTCGAACTTCGTGCGCATCTTGGAATTCTACCGAGGGAGCCGAAAGGCGATGGCGAAAGACATCCTCGGCATGAGTATTTCGGACGCGGAGACGAGAGCAACGATTCGGGACGTTTTCTGTGGTTCGGGGTATGTCCTAGACCCGCACACGGCGGTCGGTGTTGCGGCGGCGCGGAAGCTCCCGGGCTCCGAAGGGCCGGTCGTGATTCTGGGCACCGCACACCCCGCTAAATTCAGGGAAGTGGTGGAACCGGTCATAGGGAAGGAACTCCCTCTCCCGAAACAGCTGCAAGCTCCGATGAAGAAAAAGAAGCGTAGCGTTGTTATTCGTCCCAGATTTCCCGATTTGGTCCACGCGCTCCGCCGGTTGTAAATTTTTGCTTCTGCGCAAGAATGTCAATATTTCGGTTATTTGTTGCGGATTCATAAAATATGACTCAATAGTAGCTCGATTTGACCTTTCAGGGCATTCTTGCTATCTTTATAAAAGCTTTTCAAAGCATTTTTTCTTTACCCTGAGCGTAGTCGAAGGGTTTGGCTCGCCAGTTGGCAAGTACGGAAATAAGCTCTAAAGGCGAATACCCCGCTCATCCCGAAAGGGAATAGGGCGAAGGTTCCCTCAAAATGGCTAAAACCTCACAACTTGCTCGTAATGCAAAGCGCATCAAAATGGCGGCGCGTTTTGCTGTAAAACGCGCCGCCTTGAAGAAAGCGGGCGATTGGGAAGGCCTCCAGAAATTACCTCGCAATTCCTCTCCCGTCCGTATCAAAAACCGCTGTGCGGTCACCGGCCGTTCCCGCGGCTACATGCGCTACTTTGGTCTTTCACGCCAGCAGTTCCGCGAGATGGCGCGCAGGGGCGAGATCCCCGGTGTGAAAAAGTCTAGCTGGTAGACTTTTCACCGCAGAAATACGCAGACTAAACGCAGATTGTCGCAGAAATAAACACATCATGCTCATTACAGATCCAATTGGTGATTTCATAACGCGCTTGAAGAACGCTTCCATGGTAAAGAAGGCCTCTATGTCCGTGCCTTTTTCCAATGTGAAACATGCGGTCGCACTCACGCTCAAGAAAAACGGATATGTCGGCGAAATTACTGAATCTGGCGAGGGCGTAAAGAAAATGATTACAGTTGCGCTTCTCTATGGCGCAGATGGTTTCGCCCGTATTCACGACGTGAAGCGTGTTTCCAAACCCGGCCGTCGCCTCTACACGAGTGTGAAACACATCCACCCCATAAAATACGGCAAGGGGCTCATGATTCTCTCCACGCCACGCGGCATCCTCACAGACTCCGAAGCGCGCGCAAACCGCGTGGGCGGCGAGACTCTTTTTACCATATGGTGATACGAATATTTTACGAATTACAACGAATGATACGAATATGAAAACCAATATCACAAAACCAACGATCTCTTCCATTCGTAGCATTCGCATGCATTCGTATATTGGTATCACACTTATATGAGCAAAATCGGTAAAAACAGCATAGCTATTCCCGAGAAAACTGACGTGTCAGTGGCCAATGGCGTGGTGACCGTGAAAGGCCCGCTCGGCTCCCTGTCAAAGTCGGTACACTCTTTGGTTACGGTTCTTATCGCCGATTCTGCAATCACCGTAACGCCGAACAATAACTCAAAGTTCGCGCGTTCCTTGTGGGGTACGACCGCCGCGCATATAAAGAACATGCTCGCGGGTGTGTCCAAGAAGTACGAGAAGAAGCTTACGCTTGAAGGCATCGGCTATCGCGTGGAACCCACAGGGAAAAATCTAAAATTTATTGTCGGCTTCTCGCATCCGGTCATGCTTGCCATTCCTCTAGGCGTTGATGTTATCGTTGAGAAGAACGCCATGATGGTCTCCGGTATAGACAAGGATGCAGTCGGGCAGTTTGCCGCGAACATCCGGGCAATCAAACCGCCGGAACCATATAAAGGAAAAGGTATTCGTTATCAGGGCGAATACGTACGCCAGAAACAGGGCAAGAAAGCCGCCGCTACTGCTTAATACGAATATTTTACGAATTACGACGAATGATACGAATATGAAAACTAACATCACAAAACCAGCGACCTTTTCCATTCGTAGCATTCGCATGCATTCGTATATTGGTATTGCACTTGTATGAGCAAACTAACACCAAAAACGAAATCCGAACTCCGCGCCCGCCGCCATGCCCGCATTCGCGCCACTATATATGGTACGGCCGAGCGTCCGCGCCTCTCGGTGTTTCGTTCCAATAAATATCTCTATGCGCAGATCATCGATGATGAGAAGGGCGTGACGTTGGCGAGCGCCGATTCTAAAGTAGCGAAAGGGAAAGGGATGGTGGCGGACGCCAAAATTGTGGGAGCACAGATAGCGAAAGCGGCGATTGCTCTCGGAGTGCGTAAGGTTGTTTTTGACCGAGGGGGTTTTGGTTATGCGGGCGTTATCAGAATGCTTGCGGATTCTGCGAGGGAAGCAGGACTTCAATTTTAAATATACGTATGGAAGACGAAAAAGATACACAATCACAAGCGGGAGAAGCTATGGCTCCGGCGGAAGTAGCACCTGTCGCGGTGGCGCCTGTTGCTGTAGTTTCAGAGGCAGCTCGTGATACGCGCGGACAGGGGCGCGGGCGCGGAAGAGGAGGAGACCGCGGCGGCCGGCGCGAAGGCGGCAGAAGCCGAAAGGGGGGAAAACGTGAAGGCAGAGAGCGCTCGGAATTCGATCAACGGACAATACTTATTCGCCGCGTCGCGCGCGTGATGGCCGGCGGCCGTCGGTTCAGTTTCTCCGCGGCGATTGTTGCAGGAGATAGGAAAGGAAGAGTAGGCGTAGGTTTGGGCAAAGCGGGGGACACCGCGCTCGCCATAGAGAAGGCCATGCGTGATGCGAAGAAACACATGATTCGCGTTGCCACGACCGAGTCCATGAGTATTCCGCACGACGTATCCGCGAAGGAATCTTCCGGCACCGTGTCCATCCGCCCGGCACCCCGCCGCGGTATCGTCGCCGGTTCATCGGTAAAAATAGTGTTGGAGCTCGCTGGTATAACCGACGTGACCGCCAAAATCCTTTCGTCCTCCAAAAACAAGCTCAATATTGCGAGAGCGACAATCAAAGCCCTCGCACAGCTAAAGAAATAACCATGCAACTTCATCAGATACCGAAATCAGAGAATTTTAAAACGTCGCGCCGTGTCGGGCGCGGCGGAAAGCGCGGCAAGACCTCGGGCCGCGGCGGCAAGGGGCAGACAGCGCGTGCGGGCAACAAGCCGAGGCCAGAGTGGCGCGATATCATTAAGAAATTCCCAAAACGCCGCGGCTACGGCAGGAATCGTGCGCGGACCGTGGTGCCGGGAGAATCCGCAATCGCTGTTAATCTTGATACGCTCTCCGCGCACTTCAAAGATGGCGATGTTGTTTCAGGGCGTACGCTTTTTTCTAAGGGCATCGTACGAAGGGCATCAGGAAAAATCCCGCGCGTTAAGATCGTTGGAGATGGAACGCTTGCGAAAAAACTTTCCTTCAACGGCGTTTCGCTCTCGGCTTCCGCAAAAGAGCAGATAGAAAAAACGGGCGGTTCCGTACTTCTGCAGAAGCCAGCCGGCACATAATCTGTATGTTTTCAACTTTTCTCGCAAAAGCTCGGCTCGTTCTCGGCGATCAATCACTCCTCTTTAAGATGGGCTTCGTGGTCGTGGCGCTTGTCGTTTTTCGTTTTCTGGCCGCAATTCCTGTTCCGGGGGTGGATGCCTTGCGACTTGAACAATTTTTCAGCAATAACCAGTTTCTGGGGCTTTTGAATGTCTTTTCCGGCGGCGGCCTTGCGAACCTTTCCATCGTCATGCTCGGCGTGGGGCCCTATATCACCGCCTCCATCATCATGCAATTACTCACCATCATGGCGCCTTCCTTGAAGGCCATGTATCAAGAAGAAGGCGAACTAGGACGAAAGAAATTCAGCCAATACTCGCGGCTTCTGTCGGTTCCTCTCGCTTTTATGCAGGGCTACGCATTCCTTTTCCTTCTGGAGAAGCAGGGCATCGTGTCAGACCTTTCTTTCGTCAGCATGGCGGTAAATGTGCTCGTT
>DATDST010000073.1:0-19767 GCA_036517815.1 Minisyncoccota bacterium
GTGCCAAACAGAGGAATCGTATTGCCGTAGCTTTTGCTCATTTTCTGGCCGTCGGTACCCGGCACCGCGCCGACAGACTCCATAATGACTTCTTTCGGTTCTTTGAACGTGTCCCCAAAAGCTTTATTGAATTTAGTAGCGGCTTCGCGTGCGTACTCCACATGTTGGCGTTGGTCGGCCCCCACCGGCACCACATCGGTGTCGTAGAGCAAAATGTCAGCGGCCATAAGCATCGGGTAGTTGAAAAGTCCTGCGTTTGCTTCTAGGCCTTTTGCCACCTTGTCTTTGTATGCGTGCGCTTGCATCAAAAACGGCACGGTAACTAAACATTCAAAAATCCACGCAAGCTCCGTATGCTGGGGTACATCGGATTGTTTAAACAGAATACTGCGAACAGGATCTATACCCACGCCTAAAAGGTCGAGTGTCGCTTCCCGCGTGAATTCGCGCAATTGCTGCGGGTTTTTGAGCGTGGTGAGCGCGTGGTAGTCAACCAGCGCATAGACGCAGTCGTACTGTTCCTGATGCGCTACCCACTGTTTTAAAGCCCCGAAGTAATTCCCGATGTGCAAGGTTCCCGACGGCTGAATTCCGCTAAATGTCCGCTTTTTCGCCATGCGTTCAATAATAGCAGAATGAATTGAATACGGAAGTCACTCGCCTGTAGCGGGCTCTTAAAGTTTGAATAGCTTTCTTAGCGATGCATCGACGGCAGTGAGAAGCTCTTTTTCGAGCGTCCCGAGTTCGCCGAGAACGATTTTTCTCTGCAGTGTTGCCAGTTTGTCCGTTCTGATGACGGAATTGACTTTAAGACCGTTCGCGCGCGTTGCCTTGATGCTGACGTCAAAAGCGCTCTTTTTTCTTTCGACAGAAGAAATAAACGCGACGATACAGTCTTCGCCTCGCGAAACATAGAGAATAAGCGCCGGTCTGATTTTCTGTCCTGACAGATCGGTGAATGGAAACGGCACGAGGACTATTCGTCCTTTACCCATAACGCTTTTTGAGATCCGATGCGGAATACAATTCCGGCTCGCGGGAAAGGAAATCAAACGCGCGCGAATACGCAGCAACGTTCGTGATGTCGGAGAGCGCGTCATTGTAGGTTTGCGGGAAGCCGATAAGCACCGCATCAATGGCGTTGCGCCTGCCGATAGCAAATACTTCGCCGCGATACCGAGCTCGGTTCACTATTTCCTTGATGTTTTTGCGGGCATGCGTAGTTGAAAGTACTTTCATGTACATAGTGTACAAATACTCGCAAGACTGTCAAGCGTTTCTACCCAAGCGAATGAGAAGGAGAATGGCTACTCGCAGACATTCTCTTCGAGCGAGACTTGGGCAAGGCTACCTTACCCAAGAGGACCTTTCTTTGAAGCAAGGATTGGCAATTCCACGATGAATGTGGAGCCTTTGCCCTCCCCTTCGGATTCGGCTCGGATAGTGCCGCCGTGGGCTTCCACGTGCGCTTTCGTTATATAGAGCCCGACACCCGTTGAATTTGGATTGATTTTCTTTGCGTCCTCGCCGGGAGAGAAGAGCTTGAAAAGCCCCTCCTTTGTTTTCTGGTCAATACCCTTCCCCGAGTCTTTGATTGAAATACGCGCCATATCCCCCCCTGCCCGCCCGACCTGCCCGTCCGAAGCGGAGCGTAGGCGGGAGCCTAGCGAAGGCGGGCGCTTCTCAAGCGAGACATAAACGGAACCTTTCGGCGTATACTTGATGGCGTTATCAAGAAGATTGTTCAGAACTTCGTTTATATTTGCCCGGTCTACTTTGACAGGAATGGTATCCATCGCGGCACCCAGTGACATATTAAGCGTAAGCCCCTTCTGCTCTGCCGCAATTTTATAACCTGCAACCGCATCTTTGACCATCTTCACCAAATCAGCTTCCACAAAGTCATATTTCATTTTTCCCTGTTCAATGCGCGAAACATTGAGGTAAGTATCAACCGACTTTGCCATGTCGGTCGCGCGTTCAAACACCTGCCGCAGACCCTCCTCGCCCGCCGGAGGCAACTTTCCATACGTACCTTCCAAAAGAAGCGACATGAAGTTTCTTATGACCGTTAAGGGCGACCGCAAGTCATGCGAGGCAATAGAAAGGAATTGCGACTTCAGCTTATCCAACTCCTTCAGCTTCTCGTTCGCCGCTTTGAGACTCTCCGCCAAACGTTGTATCTCTTCACGTTGTTCTATTTCCTTGGTGACACTACGAATAAGAAAAATGCCGAACCCGACAGTTCCCACAAGAAGAAGACCGTTTGTAATCAGCTCGCTGTTCGAGGTGGAAATAGCAAGACGCGCTATAGATATGATGCACATCCCACCAGTAAAGAATTCGGCAAGGACGATTTTCGCGTTGAACATGTGAAAACGACCTAAGTTGTAGAGTCCGATCCCGGTCAAAATTATGGTCTGAACGAAGGGGGTGATGTAGAAAAATGAGAAGTTGCCGTATAATGGAAAGACAAGGTTCAGTGCGATGCCAGAAAGACCCACGAGAAAAAACTCGATGGTCGCAGAAGATATCTCTTTTTTATTTAACTGGTTCGCTTCTCGTAATTTTTGCGCCAACTGCCATACCACCATGAAATAAACGACAGAAATTATGCTGATGAAGATTCCGTGCCCTAGATAATTGAAGATCACTTTGTCTGCGATTGTTATTCCTTCATGGATATCGAGAAAAAAGTAGTGTGTCGGTATGAAACTCAAGAGCGAAATGGTGACGATAGAAATAGATATAGACCACGTGATAGAAAATTTTGAACGAGTGGGATACAAGTAAGCGAACCAGAAGCCTGACAGATACGCCCCATATCCAAATATGTAGTGGCCGTAAAGCGCAAGCTTAAATTGCCATAAAGGCAACATGTTCAGACCCGTAAGGAGGGTGGATATGGACCAGAGGCTCGCAAAAACCGATATCAGGGCATAGAAAATAACTCGAATGTTTCTTCTGTTGTGTGCATACACAGCTCCGGCAAATGCCAGGTTCAAAAGGCTAAATACAATAAGCGCCGTGTTCACGACTAAGTTCATATTTCAAATAAAGTTTATCATGCTCACAAATAAAAAACCGGACACAGTGTGTATCCAGTTGAGGTATCGAAAGAAAAAGTTATGCCGCCTTTCTTGGAAGTGGTGCAAGAGTGGCTTCTACATCGTTTGTAGCCAATTCAAAGATTTTCATCCCAGCGAGAACCGCAGCCTTCGGGTATTCGACGTTCTCTGTTCTGTCCGGATTCAAAGGTGTATAGGCACGAGCAAGGTCGAGGTCTCCACCAAGATGTGTCGTCCGAAAGTCGCGACCCTTGTGGGTAGAGGGAGCATGTAAGCGCATCCATCTCGAAAAATCTCCTTCGAATTGTACCCGAAATGCGGGAGAGGAATTGAGAAATTCACCTGTTTCTTCCGCCATGTATTCAGTCGCACCAAGCAATCCAAAGAAAAACGGCATATCAGGCGAATTTTTCACAACTTTTATCAGTTCATCCACACCTTGAACATAAGGTCTTTCAAGCGTTCTATAATCTCGCCGCAAACGTTTTCCGTCAGCAAGCCAGTGACCTTTGTGTTGTATTTCTTCTTTTCCCATTTGTCTCGTACCGTCTTCGAGAGAATCAACTCTTTCGTCAATAGTCATTTCTTCAAGTGGAAATTGAGCGTTCTCGGCGCGCACTAATTGTCTTTCCGCTCGTGCTTTTTGAATCAGTTTTTCTCGCGCGGGTCCGTGTCCGAACTTATCGTACAAAATCTGGCGCGGCATCTTTCTACGATCAATAATCGGTCCAAAGGCAACCACAAAAGGTTCAAAACCTATCCAATGAGCCAGAATGGCATCTCTGTCACCCCGATGTAATCTTTGAATAAAAGGGTTGTTCCGAATAATTCTCCGAGCTTCTGCACGCAACTCGCTATCACCAAAAGCTTCCAAGTTATCATCATGGAACAAACTTTCTAGAGCAAAATCCGGCGCTTCTTCCGCTCGGTGAATTTTTCTTCTTTCTCCCATTTCTGCTGCGACATGTTCACTCATACGTTTGAGAGTATAACACTGAACTAACTGTGTGGCAAATGTCAAGTATACTTATCCACAAATGAGGATTATCCTCGACCAAGAAAGAACACACCCGCCAAAGGCGCCACGAGCCACCAGAAGTACGCGGTGTTGGATGAGAAAAGGGCTTTCGTCGGGGCACTTAGCGTATAGATTTGCTCGAAGGGAAGGATATGTACCGCCACCGCCAAGAGAAACCCAGCTACCAAGACCGAAAGGATAAGCGTCCGCACAAAGCCTAAGCCTGTTGAAGTAAGAAACGTCGAGAGGCCGGAAAACGCGATAAGCCCGAGAATCGCAAACAAAAGATACAACCCCACTGCAAAATACGGATTGTCTCCGAGTATGTCCTTGTACGGGAAAATCATATATAAGGGAATTGCCGCATAGATACCCGCCACTAACGGCATGAAGCGGTCGCTCCCGAAAACAAGTGCGAAAAGCGCAATGAGAGCCGCGATGACGATGAACGCAAAAAAGTCCGTCCCGAAAGCCAGTAACAGGTGCGTCACATCAGAAAATGAGCCTGAAACGCTTGGTAGCCCAAGAGTGTCCATAGGAATAATTATGCAATATATTGAACGCTTCTGCCAGCCCTATCCGCACCTGTGTTAATTTAGTACGGCCGTGCTAAATTAACACAGACAACAGACTATCTACAAAAAGGTGATAATTTTCTACGATCGTACTAAATTATCACCTACCAGATCAACCTACAGAGCGTCCAATACCAAAAGCTGTGTAGCTATTGTTTTTTGAAGATGCCGACGTACGCGATGATGAGAAGGCTCACGATGACGTAAAACCCGCTCACCCATTGAAATACCTGCTCGGGGTATGGCGAGAAATAGTCGCCTGAACCGGGGTCTGGATAGAACGTAAACAAAAGCGCCGCAAGCGGCACAAACCACACCGCAAACTTTTTCCATGCAGGAAATGCATGAGGCATGGCAAGCAGAACGAGAAACACCAGCACCAGTGCGCCCATGCCGTAGAAAATTGGATCACCTAGCCTTTCATAGAAATTTATACATGAAGCATCTTGTAGAATTCCGTCCGAAATACAGATACCAAATTTAATTGAGTTGGTTAAGACATATCCAATTCCAAAACTAATCAGAGAAAGAATAAAAAGGCCGAGAATTTTCTTACGTGACATAATCTAATTATAGCCCATTTTGTATTTGGTCAAGAAGATTGAGGATTTTTTGAACATCTTCATCCGGTATCTGTCCTTTTTCTCCCTTCTTGGTGATTGTCTGTATAAGACCTGCAAGCGCCTGCGAGATGGCCGCCGTCTTTTCAAGACGTTCCACTTTCTTGAGAAGAGAGTTCTTAAGGTTTGTTTTCACATTCAGGATGACAACTTTTTCTTTCAGTTCCCCGAGAAGACCTTTATTGAGAGGAAAAACCAAGCTGTGCGCCTCGAGTTCTTCGAGGAGCTTGATAATCTCTTCTGCAGATGCATTGTCTATTTTTCCTTTTTCGTTTTTCTCATGAACCTCTTTTTTGAAATTGTCGAGTATCTGCGATTTCTTTTGCTTCTGCCTCTCGATTTTCTTCTCGAGATTATCTATTCTCTTGAGAAGATTCTGCTTGAGTTTCTCCTTGATACTGAGCGCTTGAATCTTGTCCTTGAGCGATATGATGAGTTCCTCCAAAGTTGAATTGGTTTTATCCGGAGAAACGATTACATCAACGGCTCCATCACCATCGGTATCCACGTGTATTTCAGTGTTTTGAGGTGCGGTGGTATCCACAACAAAAGTCGCATTGGTCTCCGGAGTAACAGAAATGTCGGAATAGGCGGCAATAGGAGTAGTATTGTCATTTGAAAAGTCGTCAATTTCTACAGTCGCGGGGCCAGTACCAGTACCCTGAAAGACAAAGGTGTATGAGCCATCCTTGGGAAGAAAAATATACTGGCTGTCTCCAGACGTAAGAAATGTACTGCTGGGAATGTCTTCGGTAGTAAAAAGAAATTCAGAAGATAAATCTTGATTGGGGTCAACACCGGTAAAATTTCCCAGTGAGTCGTAAGCGCCAAGAATAACTGGGGAATGGGTACTAACTATAAGTTGATCAACTAAAGTGGGCGGTTCTGGCTTCGTCGTTACAAGGAAATCATTTAGAGAAATATTCTGTTTTTTTATTACAGCATGGATAGCTTCCTGAATCGGAGGCGCGTTTAATAAATCGCGGTGTTGAAAATCAGGAAAAATTTCTAATGCGTTAAATAAAGCTAGATTAAAGAAGCGAGTTTCAACATTTGAAGAAACCGCACTTGGGTACACTACAGTTCTATCACCTTCAACTGTAGTTAATGGGCGATAATTTTGAAAATGATGGTCTTCACGATACTCAATCCCCTTTACGGTCGGTATTCCCCACCCCGCTACCTGCACAACGCGCATTGATTCTGGAAACACAAAGGTATCAAACCGCTCGTGAAAGCCGTCGGCGGCGGCCGCGAGTTCAGGTCGAAGAACCTCGGGTAGGTACACGCTTGTTAAGAGCGGTTTGGATCGAAATACCCCATCCCCGGTCAAAAATGAGACAAAGAAATGAAACGTATGGATATTTGGTCCCCAGAAATTCCGCCACTCCTCGGTGAAAGAATCGTTCGGATTAAATGCAATGACTGGATCGGTAACTCTGTCAAAATAGAGTCTTGATGGAAGAAGATTGTAGGCGCTTGGCATATTCTGTGCGATAGCACGAGACTCATGCCGTCTCACAACCAAACCCTTTGCAATACCCTCATCATCCCCATGGAGAAGAGAAGCGATTGCTTGGGGAGTGCCAAGCTGGGGCACGCCTACCATTACAAACGAATCCACAAGGTCTGCTTTCCCTTGGTTCATGAGTTCCTTTATGAGGGCTTTCCCCATAAGGCCTCCCATGGAATGGGCAATAATCGTCACTTGGCCGGTATTGGAATCTGCCGCGAGAGTCTCTATTTCGTGGATAAGATCAATGGCGCCTGTTGGAGTCTCAACCCCATCTGCGAGAATCTTTTCCGGCGAATAACGCCAGTCATAGGCAAGAGGCTCCCATGCACGAACCTGCATGGTGGTGGAGGCAACCAAATCGTCCATGAATGAAACAAAGCCGCTATAAATCGGAGTGCGATAGAACGTCTCCAAAATCCCCTCTACCACAATCGGATTCACACTCTGTCCATCCGAGGTAAGAGCAAGTTGGGAAACGTCGCGGGTAAATCCCGCCGGAAGCGATGGAGGCCACAGAGTATCCTCTTTCGCCCTGAAGGGAGTATTAAGCGCGAGCACGCTTCCCTTAATCCCCGGCAGGAACACAACCGAGGAGCAACATTCGACAGGCGACGGGACGGTTTCGTCCGTGATGGTAAAGCTGATCGTCTCAACGTAATCCCCGACTGCCTGTGCGTACGCCGTCTGACCGATTACTAACGCGAAAAGATGTTCCCACCAGGGAGCTTGTGTAAGAATCGTCGGACCGAGCGCATACACATCAAGTTCGTACACGCCGGGTTGATTCCATGCGAACTGATAGGCACCAAAGTATGGGCTTATATATTGCGTATATTCGCGCGAATCCCCGTTATCAGGAACGAAAAAGAGCACACCTTCGGCGCCGAACGGCGCGACATCCGATTCCACCCACACATCCTTCGTTACGTTCAAAGGCACCGCGTAGGTGCCGCCGTCTTCCATATGAATGAGATGCTCTTCAATGAGGTCAGCGGTATCAGGGTCATAAGTGCTCCCGTCCCAGACAAGTGCGGAGGCGGCATGCGCGGAAAAAGGAGCGAGGAGAAAAAAGACAACAAAAAAGGCGCTGAGCCGGAGCGCTTCCAGGAAACCCCGTGCGATTTTTAACACACCAGCAGTATACAGTATGAAAAAACGCTTCGAATAAAGTCCCATGTGTTAATTTAGTACGGCCGTGGCAAATTAACACAGATGCGAAACAGCTCTTTAGAGATACTTTTCGATTCCGAATTTCTTTGCGATTTCTCGTTCGCGCTCAATCGTATCGGCGACAATATACAGCACATATGTATAGAGATGCAGGTCTTTGCGAATAAGCACTACGAGTTCCGCACAATCATGCGGATACACCCACACGCTTTGCTGGAGCTTGATAAATCCGACCCGACGAAGGGCGTCTCGAAGGACATCGCGCTTCCCTCGCAATCGTTCTGGAATGTCAAAAATTATGATCCGCCATTGCCGATCCCACCCTTTCTTAGGCTTCAGGCGAATGTTTTGGTACTCGAATCTTTGGGCAAGTTCTTTTCCTTTTTCGGTCAGCGCATAGTGCGGCACACCGTCTTTTTTATCGATCATTTTTATCTGGCCTTGGGCAAGGAGCTTTCGATACACACGCGACATTTCTCTTCGAGCCAGAGCATGGGCATCCATATCGGCGGCTTTCAATGCTTGAGAAACACTAAGTGAAATTGAGAGCGCGTTGGGAACTGCCGCGAGTACGGAAAGAGCGGCGTTCCGAAGCGATCGATAGATTCGTTTTGGTATGGGCATGTGTTAATTTGCCACGGCCGTATTAAATTAACACAAACAGTACCACACCAATGTTCCTTATGCGACCCTTCCCTGGAGGTGAAGTCTAGGAAATTCACCGGAACCTTGAAAATTATTCTAGATTCCTTCTTTTTTCAGCTTCTCCAAAAGCTCTTTTGCTTCGCGGGAAAGTTTGTGTGGGAACTGAACGCGCACGCGTATCAAAAGATCTCCGCGTCTGCCGCGCTCCATCGGAACCCCCTTTCCTTTCACCCGAAGGATTTCATCAGTTGAGCGAAGCGGAGGGACGTTAATAGGCATTGTGCCATCAAGGGTTTCAAGCTGATATTCGGACCCCATCAAAGCGTCAGAAATTTTTATCGGGAGATCGGTAACAAGATTAAAACCTTCTTTTCGGAACTTACTATCAGGGCGCACATGCACTTTGACATACAGATCGCCCGCGATACC
The DNA here is from genome assembly GCA_036517815.1 of Minisyncoccota bacterium. GTDB lineage: Bacteria > Patescibacteriota > Minisyncoccia > Phycocordibacterales > Phycocordibacteraceae > Phycocordibacter. Next base: position 9,042 of record DATDST010000073.1, read on the forward strand.
GCCGGAAATAGCTTCGCCCAAAGACGCCATGCGGATAACCTGACCGTTATCAATGCCAGCAGGACTCACGATAGTGATTTCTTCTTCGCGCCTCTCTACGCCGGAACCGCGACAGGTCGCGCAGGGCTTTTCAGGGACATTTCTTTTACCACGACAGGTACTGCACGTTGAAGACACTGAAAATGTGCCGAAGGGAGAACGGCGCGACTCAACCACTTGGCCCTTGCCATTGCAGGTCGGACATGTTTTTGTCTTCGTGCCGGGCTCTGCGCCGCTCCCTGTGCAGTGTGCACACGCGCTGTCTTTCGTGATTAACACATGGCGGGTCACGCCGAAAATTGATTCCTTGAAAGAAAGTTCAACATCAATCGAAATGTCGCGGCCCCTCGAGCGGCCTCGGGGTGAACCTCCAAAAATGTCAGAGAATCCTCCAAAAATATCTCCGAGGTCAACGTCAAAATCAACCCCGCCTCCGCCAAATTGAGAGAAATCAAATCCCTCAAATCCTCCCTGCCCTTGTTGATGACCGCCTCCAGAAAATGTTTTTCCGTACGCGTCATACTCGGCGCGTTTTCTGTCGTCTGAAAGCACGCTATACGCTTCACTTGCCTCTTTGAATTTTGCCTCGTCTCCGCCCTTTTTGTCCGGGTGATATTTGTGCGCGAGCGTACGGAACGCTTTCTTGATATCGTCCTTGGAAGATTTTTTATCAACGCCGAGAATGTGATAGTAGTCTTTTGCCATTGAGTCTCCAGTGTATAGCGTTTAGGGTTTAGGTTCAAGTAATTAGTAAGTATTTGAAGTACGACGGTCAATATCAAAAACAATGATTGACCGCGTCTTTTGAGCTATAGTGTAGAAAACTCGATATGAACCGATACGTCTGCGCCAGGTATCTTTCTCTCCTTTAATTTTTCTCACATCACCTTTGTACGGTTCAACAGAAATGAATCCTATGCCGATATACAGAGCTTCCGCATGTTGACGCGGAATCTTCGCCAAAAACTTATGAACGCGAGAGCTAACGGCTAAAGCCCAGTTTGCGTCCGAGTTCACCATAAGAAAGCAATTTGCCCGCCCTTAAATCTTTTTTTGCTCGCACCAGAAGTTTCTTCTGTGCCAAGGTCAGAGTCAAATTGCCACCCTCCTCTTTTTTATTGGCGAGCAATTTTTTATATTCTGTCCGCGGAATGACAATCAAATCGCCTTTATTAGCAAGTGTTTTTGGGATGGTAATTGTAAACATACGTTTAGTATATCACAGCGAGAATTTGATAGTAGTCTTTACTCATTACCATTCAGCATATAGCAAACAGCACACAGGTTCAAGTAAACTTCATGAAATGGGACATTATTCTTGTCCGGCTTTAATTTTTGCAATTTTTCTTTCTAAAGGTTCCCTGTAACTTCGAGCCAACGCATCGCCAGCCCATTGGACGGCAGCAAGAAGGTTTAACTCTACACCTCTCTCTCTTTGTTCCGGAGGGCGCTCCATATACCCCATGTAAGCACGAACTGAACTCCTAACGCGTTCGTGCGAATTTCCTGTGTCCATGTCTTTATCCTACATCAGTTACCGGGCCTTGCCCCGCTCCACTCTGGGGGCCGGATTCCGGATTTCCAGAGTCCGGATTTTGTCCTTCTGATTTTCCGGTATCCGGTTTCTGGCCCTCCGAAGTCATATATTGCCCAATTTTTTGTATTTCAGTTGAGAGCGATTGTGTGGCGGTTTTGAGACCCTCAACATCCCCTTTTCCCTGCTCTTCTTTTACTTTGGAAATTGCATCCGTGATTGATTTCTTTACATCTTCCGGAATTTTTGCGCCATGCTCCACAAGTGATTTCTCCGCGGTGTAGACGAGTGAGTCGGCAACATTTTTTGCTTCGGCAAGATCGCGCGCCTTTTTGTCAGTTTCCGCGTTTGCCTCTGCGTCTTTTTTCATGCGTTCAATATCCGCGTCGGAAAGTCCCGAGCGCGCTTCAATCCTAATTGATTGTTCTTTGTTCGTGGTCTTGTCTTTTGCGGTTACTTTCAAGATGCCGTTTGCATCTACGTCAAAAGCAACTTCAACCTGCGGCATACCGCGCGGAGCCGGAGGAATACCGTCCAAAATAAATCTTCCGAGTGTTTTATTGTCTCCCGCCATCGCGCGCTCGCCCTGCACAATGTGAATTTCCACGGAAGTTTGGTTATCGGCGGCAGTTGAGAAAGCTTGGCTTCGCGAAGTCGGAATAGTGGTGTTACGCTCCACGAGCTTGGTTGCGACTCCTCCCATCGTTTCAATTCCCAAGGAAAGCGGAATAACGTCAAGAAGAAGAATGTCTTTCACGTCGCCCTTGAGAATCCCGCCCTGAATCGCGGCGCCAATGGCAACCACTTCGTCAGGGTTAACGCCCAAGTGCGGCTCTTTGCCGAAGAAATCTTTCACCGCTTTCTGAATGGCAGGCGTGCGCGTTTGACCGCCAACGAGTATCACTTCGTTGATGTCCCCTATCTTAAAAGGCGAGGCCTCCATCGCGCGCTTCGTGATAACCATCGCGCGGTCAATAAACTCCGCTAAAAGTTCCTCAAGTTTTGCGCGCGTGAACTTAATGAGAAGGTGCCGCGGGCCCGAAGCGTCAGAAGTTATGAAGGGAATGTTTATTTCTGTTTCAACGGCAGTGGAAAGTTCAATTTTTGCTTTTTCCGCTCCTTCGTCAAGACGCTGTTTGGCAAGAGGATCGTTTGATACATCAATGCCTGATTCTTTTTTGAATTCTTCGGCAAGCCATTTGATGATTTTTTGGTCAATGTCGCGGCCGCCCAAGTGCGAGTCGCCGTCGGTAGACTTCACCTCAATGATATCGTCGCCCACTTCAAGAACCGAAACGTCAAAGGTGCCGCCGCCGAAATCAAAGACCGCAATTTTTTCGTTTTTCTTTTTGTCAAAACCGTATGCCAAGGCCGCGGCAGTGGGCTCATTGATGATGCGCTTCACATCCAAGCCTGCGATTTTCCCGGCATCTTTGGTTGCCTGACGCTGGGAATCATTGAAATACGCGGGAACGGTGATGACCGCCTCCGTAATCGGCTCTCCAAGCTTCGCCTCCGCATCGCTTTTCAATTTTTGGAGAATCATGGCTGAAATTTCTTCAGGCCGGTGCCATGTATCGCCCATTTTTACTTCAACGCCGCCATTCGCGCTTTTCTGTACGCCATAGGCAACCGCTTCCTTGTCTTTTTGGACTGCCGGCTCGTCAAAGGTGTGGCCGATAAAGCGCTTAATCTGATAGATAGTATTTTGGGGGTTCGTTACGCCCTGACGCTTCGCGATAAGACCTACCAACCGTTCCTTCGTTTTTGAAATAGCAACTACCGAGGGCGTCGTGCGATTACCTTCCGCGTTTTCTATAATGCGCGGCTCTCCCGCCTCGATGATGGCTATCGCCGAGTTTGTTGTACCGAGATCAATACCGAGGATTTTGCTCATAGATTTTTAAAAAGTATTTAGTATTGAGTATTCAGTATCTAGTATTATGTGATTTTGAGGAATGTAACCTATATACTCAATACTTTTCACTGTATACTCTTTTCATAATGTCCGATCGCGACACGCGCAGGGCGAATGACTTTTCCGTCCAATAGATACCCGCGCTGATGCACCTTGGTAACTACATTATCCATCTTTACATCCGTTACTGCAACCGTCTCGACGGATTCGTGCCGAGCGGGATCAAACGTTTCCCCTTCCGGAGAGAACGCGGATACGCCAGCTGTGGAAAGAGCCTGCGTCAGTTGGGTATGGATGTTCTGTATGCCCTCCGAGAGACCGGCATCCTCTCCCGAATGGGCGAGGGCATGTTCAAAGGAATCAAGAACGGGCAAGATGCCGAGAACAAGCTTCTCTACCGCGTAGCTCGCGGCTGACCCTGCGTCTTCTTCAAAGCGGCGCCTGGCATTTACATAATCGGCTTTCGTCCTTTGCCATCCCAAAAGGTTCTCATTCCTCTCGGTTTGTAATTTTTTCAAGGCCTCCCGCAACTCTTTGAGTTTCTGTTCGGGAGTATAAGATCCGCCCTCGCCTTCGGGCTCTAGGACGACATCATCGTTTTCGTCGGACATAGCAAATCAGCATATAGTGGATAGTGTGTAACGTAAAGCACTAAATCTAATTGGGTTTTAAGGACTCTGATTGATTTATTTGAGGAGAAGAAGGTTTTTCTAAAAAAGTAGAGATGCCGAAAATAGCGGCCATTAACGCGGCCATACTTACGTTTATAAGCGTTGTTTCTGCGGCTTTTTTTGAAAACCCTTTTCTCTCAAGAAAGTTCTGCGGCCATATTGCTTTTTCTGTAAAACTCATAGCTATAGTGTACTCCAATGCGGTGAAGATTGGAAACCGGACTTTTACCTAGCGTTTTGTCCTCCTTTGGCCTGCCTCCCAGACCTCCTACCGCCTGCTCACAAGCGCTCGCATCGGCGGTTGCCGAAGCGGCACCGGAGCAAACGCTAAGCAGTTAGCGTTTGCTCCATTGCGGTGCCTTTCTCGCTTTCTTCAGACCCGGTTTGCGGCGTTCTTTTGCGCGCGGGTCGCGCTTCAAAAACTTTGCTTTCTTTAAAACCCCACGGTGTTCATGATTAAACACGATAAGCGCGCGCGCGATACCGTGCCGCACCGCTTCCGCTTGAGCCGAAATCCCGCCACCGGTAACGACAGCCGTTACCGAAAATTTTCCCTCCACAAGGGTGAAGGGAGAAAGCGCGATATGCACCAACTCGGGACTCTGAAAAAACAAACTTGCATCCTTTCCGTTCACGGTGAGCTGGGTCTTTGTCGCTTCGGTAATACGAACGCGCGCGGATGCGGTCTTTCGTCTTCCTACTGTCTCAATATATGTTCCTGTCGCCATAATGGTCTATATGCTATCCACTAAACGCTATTCGCTAATCACAAGCCTTTTCATCATCGCGGGACGAAGCTTGTTTCCCGGAAGCATGCCCTTGACCGCATGACGCACGATCTCTGCGTAGCCGCGACGGCTACTCAAGTTTTTCAGAGTCTCAAAGCGAAGACCGCCTTGGTATCCCGAGAAAAACGGGTATTTCTTATTTTTGCGTTTGTCCTCCGAAATGGAAAGCTTTGAAGCATTCTTAATCATAACGGACACAACGGGTGCCTTCTCTCGCGCAAAGGTTGTAAGATTCTTCCCCATGAGAAGTTTTGCCGCCTCCGAAGCTACGCGGCCGAGTTTCTTCCCTTCTGCATCAATGGTGTGGGTAGTCATACGAATTCAATGATGGCGCTCTGCCTGCCGTCCGCGGATCGTTTGACGACTTTTGTAATACGAGTGTAACCGCCGGTTTTTTCCTTGAAACGCGGCGCCAAAACCTCGAACAATTTTTTGACCACTTTCGGCCTGCCGCCCAACTTTGCTCGCACCAAGCGGCGCGAAGCAATCGTGTCGGTACGGGCCTTCGTTACGAGTTTTTCTACTACCGAACGAATCTCTTTGGCGCGGGCTTCGGTCGTCAGAATCCGCTCGCGCAGGATCAGGGCTTCCGCAAGGGTGCGCAGAAAAGCGATGCGCTGGTCGCGCTTTCTTCCAAACTTCCTTCCTGTTTTATGATGTCTCATAATTTCTACAACCTGTACCCTGTCACTTGTGGTATTTAGCTTTTGAGCGTCACTCCCATCTTTGCCAGCGCTTCCTTGACCTCTTCCACCGCTTTTTCACCGATGCCTTCGATGGCATGGATGTCTTCCGCGGTCTTGCGGGCAAGGCCTCCCAGGGTCCTCACACCGGCACCCGTTAACGCATTGGCTGTCCGTGTCGAGAGACCTAGGGATTCAACGCGAGTTTTCATGACATCCTCTCGCGCCTCATCCGCAGAAACGGCTGCCGCCGCAGGCTCCGGCTCTTCCTCCTTGAAACCAACGATGGCCTTCAACTGCTGAATCATGGTAGTGATCGAGTGTTCCAAGGCTTCTCTTGGCGAAAGCGTGCCGTCGGTTTCAATCATGATGCGCAGGCGATTGAAATCCGTCCTGTCGCCGACGCGCATGTTTTCCACTTCGTAATTTACTCTCCGAATCGGCGTAAAGATAGCATCAAGCGCGATTGTGCCAATGTCCACGCGCTCTTTCTGGAGAGATTCTTTCGGTACATAGCCCAAACCCGTCTCTACCGACATTTCTATTTCCAAAGACGCGCTCTTGTCGGTTAATTCAGCGATATGCTGTCCAGGATTCAGAATCTCAACTTGTCCGGGAACCACGATATCGGATGCAGACAGAGACTTCACTCCCTTTCCAGTCAAGGAGAGCCTGTGTATTCCACGATCGTATATCTTAATGCGCACTTTCTTCAGGTTCAAGATGATCCCGATGACGTCTTCTTTCACGCCGGCAATCGTTGAGAATTCATGCGATATCCCGTCGATTTTTACCGAGACGATAGCGCTCCCCGGGATGGAAGAGAGGATAATGCGGCGAAGAGAGTTCCCAAGCGTATGTCCGTACCCGGGATACAAGCTGTCAATCTCATAGACAGCGGTCTTGCCTTCTTCAGAGACAATGCGGGGCTTTGAGGGAAGAGCGATGGAGTAATCCATAGAAGTTAAATAAAATGTCTAATTTTTAATGTCTAATTTCTAAATTCCAAACAAATTCCAAAACTCCAATGTGTAAAAAATTGAAATTTGTTTGTGGCTTGTGGTTTTGGAGCTTCATATGTTTCGTACGCTTACCGGGTGTAAAATTCAAACACGACTCCGATATCTGCCGTTTCTCCGTCAGCAAGTGAAGGAGTTCCGGTAAACGAGCCCTCGTTCTTCACGAGGTCAAAGAATACCCATGACGGCGCGCGATGCTCCTTGAGCTTCTCTGGAAGCAATGCAAACAGCCCGGAATCCTTGCTTCCCTCACGGATTGAAATGACATCGTCTTTGGATACTTGAAACGACGGAATGGTGATGCGCTTTCTGTTGACGAGAACATGCCCGTGAGAAACAATCTGCCGCGCCGCGCGGCGCGTAGAGGCAAGGCCCATACGATAAATAACGGAGTCAAGACGAGATTCCAAAAAAGTATAGAGAACTGCTTGCGGATTCGCCTTGCTCGCAAGCGCCTTCTTCACATACGAAGAGAACTGACGTTCGGTCAAGCTGTAGGTGAGACGCAATTTCTGCTTCTCGATAAGCTGGCGCGAATAGTCGCTCCCCGCGCGACGAAACTTCTTGGAAGCCGCGGAGCGCTCCTTCGAGAGCATGAACGCGCGCGTCTGCGTTTTTTCAAAGATTGAGGCGCCGAGCCGTTTTGCGATTTTATAGCGTGGTCCGAGTTTCATAGGATTTTGTTATGAGCGAAGCGAGTTAGAAAATCCATGACCCAGCACCAATGCCGATACATTCCCCATCACAGAAAAAAATCGCTCGGAGGATATGAAGTTGTGATGGCTACGTTTCGTCATATGGTTAGCATTGGTGCTGGGTTAACAAAAATATATTCGCGCGGCTCATTATTTTTCTAAACGCGACGGGGCTTCGGCGCGCGCGGGCCGTTATGCGGCACGGGGGTAACATCATGAATGGAAAGGACTTGTATCACCTTACTCGCGAACGCGCGCAGTGCCGATTCGCGTCCCGCGCCGACTCCCTTGATAAAGACATCCGCTTCCTTGACACCGATCGTCGAGGCTTTCTCTCCGATGACTTATCCTACTTTCGCGGCGGCAAAAGGGGTAGACTTTCTGTTTCCCGCAAAACCCAAAGACCCCGAGGACGACCACATTACCGTCCCGCCGTCTTGATCCGTCAGCGTGAGAATGGTGTTGTTGTAGGTTGAATCTATATACAAACGCGCGCGGTCTATTTTCCGCTTCGCAATCTTCGAGAGAGCGCGTTCCCGCTTTCCGGAATCAACCCCGCTCCCTTGTTTTTTTAGAATTCGCCGTTTACCCATAGTAATTTAAATTCGAAATCCTAAGCACGAAATACGAAACAAATCCCAAGCGCTAAACTCGAAACTCCAAACATTTGAAATTTGGAATTTGTGATTTAGCGCTTGTTTCGTATTTCGAATTTTGTGCTTCGTGCTTTTCATATCGTTATGTTTTTTCAAGCTTGCGGCGTCCGGAACCCATGGTCTTTCTGACATTGCCGCGGACGGTGCGCGAATTCGTTTTCGTGCGCTGTCCGCGGGTCGGAAGTCCCTTCATGTGCCGGAGCCCCCGATATGCTTTTACGTCTTTCAAGCGCTTGATGTTGCCGGACACTTCTCGTCGCAAGTCTCCTTCTATCGTGAATTTCTCAATGAGGGTGCGGATTGCATTCTCCTCCTCGGTCGAAAGGTCCTTGGCTTTTTTCGTCGCGGGAACTCCAGAGCTGGCCACGATCTCTTTTGCACGCGTAGCGCCAATGCCGTAGATCGCGGTCAGAGCGAAAACTATATGTTGCGTATCCGGCAGTGTTATTCCCGAGATTCTCATAGTGAGATACCAATATACGAATGCATGCGAATGCTACGAATAAGAAATTGCATTTGATTAGTATCATTCGTCATAATTCGTAAAATATTCGTATCAACCCTGTCTTGCTTTTCTCCGCGGATTCCTCTTATTAATGCGATACAAACGGCCGCGGCGGCGAACAAGCACATCGCCCGGCTTTTGCACCTTTAATGACGCGAGAACTTTCATACGGTGATACCAATATACGAATGCATGCGAATGCTACGAATAAGAAAAAGCGTTTGATTCGTATCATTCATACTACTTCGTAAAATATTCGTATCAAAGTCTCCTCACTATTCGTGCTCTGCCGCCATAGGGATCGAGTACAAGAGAAACCCGGTCACCTACCAGAACCCGTATCCGGTGGAGCCGCATCTTCCCAGCAAGGTATGCCAGCACCTCTTCACCGCTTTCTAATTGGACTCGAAAGAGAGCATTAGGGAGACTCTCGATGACAATGCCGAGCTTCTCCTCCGTGTCTTTCGGGCGTACCATTTGAGCGTTGCAGAATTGAACGAGGCCTTCCTATACTAGCAAAGACTACTGGACTTGGTCAAGTCCGCTAACCACCTCTATCCGAATCTTTGCCGGGTCCGACGGCAAAGACCCGAGCCAAAACGGGTAGGCCTGTACGTCCATGCTTGCGATGCCGGGGTACCCGGTCTGCACCATCGCCACAGCATCTTTGCTTTTAGCCGCCAAATCCTGGGCAAGCTGGACGATACTAAAGGAGGCAATCAGCTTCGCGGTACCGGAAACACGTATGGTAAGAGGATTTCCTGCTGCGGCTGACCCCGTATCGCCCAAAATGATATCAAGATCATTCGGATTTTCGAGTTTTGTATCTTCTTGGTATGAGATTTTGGCTGAACGGGCAAGGGCGTTTGCAAACATCGTCTCATCTAATGCGGGCGCAACGGCGGAGCCGGAAACAGAGATTACGGCGTTGCCATCCACCACGGTATCAGTGCCCTCGGTGTAGATAATTCGGATCGTATCGTCAAATACGAAGGAATGCGGTGGCGCATTCTCGGATATCTTTGCACGGAGAGTCCGGTCCAGTTCGGTTTTAAGATCTTGTATTGCCTGATTCCGGACCGTCTGATTCACAACGGCTTTTTGCCCTACGAATCCGCCAGTCATGGGAGTCTTCGAGCGGGCATACACTAACGCATACAGGTCGGGGGCTTGCTCCTTGAGTTTTGGAACAGTGAAATCGGTAAGACCGACATTATACTTGTCTCCCGGGTTATCAGCGTACACGGTCGCCTCTAAAGAACCCGGCACCTTGAGACCTGCCTTCGTGGTGTAACCGGGAATGCTTACCGGCGTATGTATGCGATATATCAAGCCGTCCGGACTCGCAAATTGGGTGTTTGTAATGAGACGCAGAGATGCTGTGCTATACGCGTTATAGATGATAATTGTTCCTGAAGCGCGATCCGAAACTTGCTTGCTTCCGGTTGCCGGTACAGCTTTTGTAAGCGTATCTTCAGCCACCACCTTCTGGTACGGAAGCGTGGAACTGTCGGGAGACAGAGTAAACGAATCTTGAATGACCGCATCAAAGCGCTGTGGAGTCACTGTAACGTATGCGCGATGAAATAAAGTGCTCGCAAGCGCGATGCCGCCCGCGACGATAAAAAGTGTAACGGCAAGAATGATGCCTAACTTCATAAAACTTCTCCGCGGTTCCGGTTCAAGTTCCATTGGCTCCGGCGGAGTAGGGCGAGACGGAGGCACTGCTGCAGGAGGGCCACCGCTTAGCTGGGGAGACACAGACGGCCGAAGAGGACGCGAACGCGCAGGAGGAATGATGTCCTGAATGCTCCGTCTTTGCGGTTCCATGGAATCCATAGCTGTACCGTAGCACACATCAACGGGGTGCTTCGCATTATTGAACGCTTTTGTGTGGAAAAAACTCAAACTGCTTTGAGTTTTTTCCGGTTCCGCAAAGCGGAATTGGCCGTTGCCGCAGGCAGGCCAAAGGAGGGTAACCCAAACTGCTTTGGGCTTTTTCCGATGCCGCTTCGGCAACCGCCGATGCTGAACGAAGTGAAGCAGGCGGTAGGAGGGCAAAGCCCAAACTGCTTTGAGTTTTTTCCAATTCCATATAGACAGAAACCGCCGATGCCGGACCTGTGGACATCGTATGTCCACAGGTCATGTTTCCTGCACCCTAGCAAGAGAATATCCGACGCCGCGAAGCGAAATTGACTGCAAAGACTCTGGAGGT
>DATDST010000074.1:0-4534 GCA_036517815.1 Minisyncoccota bacterium
CGCTCGCCCGGGGGAACCTTGAGGGAAAACTCATTGAAGATAACGTTCGCTTCGTACCCGAAGCGAACGGAGGAAAGTTCTATTTCGCCTTTTGAGACGGCAAGCGGTTTCGCGCCCGAAGCGTTTGTTATCTCGTGCGGCACGATGATGTCCGAAAGTCCATTTCTGACTTCGCCGATGTTGGTTGCAAGAGTATTCAAGGCCGAACCGATAAATAAAAGTACCCACGCGATATTGCCGGTCAAGGTGAGCGTCATGACAAACTCGCCCAGCGTAAACACACCTTCCCGCCAGAAATAGAAGGAAATGCCTACAACGGAGGCCGCAAAAAATGCGAGGAAGATGCTGTTAATAAGGAGCAATATCTCTGAAGTAACCCAGCTCTTGAGGGCGTAGCGTCTTTGTTCGGCTGTCGCTTCCTCTATGTTCTTCACCTCAAACATCCGCCTGGCGAACGAATGAACCGCCGCGACGTTGGAGATGATATCGACCGTAAAGCCCCGGAGTTTTGACATATTTGACGCAGACGCTTCAGAAGCGTCTGCCAGCCGCCTCGCATAGGTGAGATTGACCGGAATAATAAGCATGAGCCAAAAAAGGAACACGAGACCGAGGTACACGTTCGTCGTGAGAGCCAAAATGACCGTCACGATCGCCGCTATCAAGGTGGGCATGGAGTTCCAGAGCAAGGATTCAATGAGCGCGCCCAAGCCGTTTGTCGCGTTATTGATGGAGGAGCCCAAGGAGCCCGCAAACCTGCGCGAGAAGAAGGCAAAGCTGTGGCGAGAGAGATACTCAAAGAGGCGCGAGTATGCCGTCATCTTTAATCCGGTGACCCAGCGCATGCCGGTAAAGCCGGAGGCGCGGTACAAGAATTCGGAACCGGCAACGAACACGGGGTATGCGATTACCCATGCCAAAAGAACGGACATGGAGCCGCCGCTTTCGGAGAATTGTGTTGCGGAATCCACCACCCCGCGGAATATATACGCCACGGAGGTTGAGAGCGTCTGCGCCGCAATGGAACAGGCAATGGCGGCCCACGCCCAAATGCTGTAGGGTCTTGAGACCTCTATGAGGAACTGTAACGGGTCTTTTGAGATTGTTTTTTGGGTAGGCATAAAGATTATCCGGAAAAGAATAAAGGCCGCATGCGCGGCCTTTCGAAATCACCTGGGATAGTGAAGAAAAAAGCCGCGCTATGCGGAGAAACCGGCAGAAATGTTCGGCTGTTTCATGATTCTTTTAGTATATCAGAAAGGGGGCTTCATTTAAAGTGCGGCGTGGATATCGGATTCTGTGACAGCGCCCGTGCGAAGAATAATCGGCTTCTCGCCACGCGCATCCACGACCGTAGAGGGCAAACTGTCTGGCAGGGTTTCCTCGCCGCCAGTTCCATATATGGAACTGGCGGCGCCACCAAATTGCTTAAGGATTTCAGGAACGGAATTCATGGTGGGCATATCCGAGACATTGGCGGACGTGGCGGTAATGGGCTTTCCAAAATCCTTCACCATTTGAAGTGCAATGGGATGATCTGGAATTCGGATACCCACGGTTCCCGTACCAGCGGTTACTTCATCGGAAAGCGTGTCTTTTGCTTCTAGAACAAGCGTGAGTTTTCCGGGGAGAAATTTCTCCGCCAGTTTTTTTGCAAGCGGCGTGACGACCGCATACTTCTCGGCCATCGCCATGTCCGACACCATAATGGAAATCGGCTTCCCTGCTTTGCCTCGCCGAAGCTCCGCGAAGGCGGGCCTTCCCTTCAACTCCCGCAAACGTTTTACCGCATCGGCATTCGTCGCATCCACCCCAAGCCCGTAGATGGTGTCGGTGGGAAAAAGCACAATGCCTCCTTTTTGTAAAACAGAAACCAGGTCATCCATATCAAAACAAAATACCCCCGAAGGGGTATTTGTTCAAATGATTGAAATGAAACCTTAGCTTGTGCGGCTTTTTTGGTTTTTCGCACGAAGACGCGCAGCATTTAATTGACGACGAGCTAACTCACGAGCTTTCTCACGAGCTTTCTTCTGCTCTGCAGTTTCTTCTACTCGCACAGTCGGCGCAGGTTCTATGGGCGGGTTGACAAAATCCTCAGTCTCAACTTGAGACGCTGGTTTCGAAATAGGATAAAAGACATTTTCCCCTTTATAAATTTTTTCAGGTCGTATGTTCATAGCTATCACACTGTACATAATATCCACGCTAAAAGCAAGGGTACCAAAACCCCTATGGGTAAGACTTCTCAAAGAAACAAAGGGGTTGTGTCAGATCTGTTGGCTGGCCAACTCACGTGCAGATTCTGCCGCTCTGGCAGCCTTTCCACGAGCAATAAGCTCATCGATTTTACCCTTGCGGTGGGAACGGCCACCTTCAGCATTATGAGCTCTAATATCGATTCTTCGTCTTCTTTTTGGGTCTTGAGATCCTTTTTCAATGCCAGTACCAAAATCTGCCATAAAAATATAAAAAATTAAATCTAATATAAAGACATGATACCCCCCATAAAAAAACCAGTCAACGTTGATTTCCACTGTGGAAAAAATATTGAAAATGTTACATTTGGTGCGCGGTGAGAGACTTGAACTCCCGACCCTCCCCACGTCAAGGGGATGCTCTACCAACTGAGCTAACCGCGCGAGTGAGAAAAAGAATAACACATTCTTATGTGTATTCTTTTTCGAGCGATGCGCGGCAAGCTTGGCTTACCGCGCAATAAAAGGAGTATAGCTAAAATAAACTAAATCTTCAAAACTTCGCTTCGCCAGAATTTAAGCTCGGCAATGGATTCCATGACATCGTCTTTGGCGCGATGGCGTTCGCTTTTGTGAAGCTTGGTGAACGTCTCCGGCGCCCAGCGTTTCGCGAGCTGTTTAATGGTAGAGACATCTATACAGTGATAATCAATGTAGTCGTGGATGGAGGGCATGCGCATGCGCAGGAAATGCCGGTCAACCCAGATGGAGTTGCCGCAAAGCGGCGCTGAGCCCTGTGTTGTGTGCTCTTTAATAAACGCGAGCGTTTGCTCTTCCGCTTCTTTTTCCGTAACTGCGCTTTTTTCCGCATCCCCTATAATGCCGCTTCTTTGATGGATGCCGAGAACTTTTTCAGTTATCCGGTCGAACGCCGTACGTTCCGTATGAATGACAATGTCTGGTCCTTCAGCAACAATATTCAAATTCTTGTCGGTGAGAACCGTCGCGATTTCAATAATCTTATCAAAACGAGCGTCTTCCAAAGACGTCATTTCCAAATCCATCCACAGTAATAAATCGTCTCGTTGCATAGAGTTCAACTTAGACGTGCCAATCCATTCTTAATATCCGAGACCTCGAAGTAGCAGACCAAAATTTAGTGCGCTTAAACGGTCGTGGATTCCGTGGAACAAAACCATCCTTGTATTCACCTTTACGGCGTTTATTTTTTTCAAACCAATAATAACTTACATTACCTTTAATAGCCGAATTATCCTTCCTCTCGTGCCCCATGGCTACAGTATAGCCTCAAGCTCCGAAAGATTGGAAACGCGCTTCCATGCGGCAGTACGCAGTTCTTCGTTCCCTTCCCGCAACAAAATGCCTCGTCCTGTGTACCTAAAAGCGTCTAAATCGTTCCGTGAATCACCCACAAAAACCACCTGCTCGGGCTTCAAAAGGAGCCGCGCACAGAGGTCTTGAATTGCTTCAACTTTTGCCTCAAGCTCTGTCCCTTCGCTTGTAAAAGCAATGCGGGAGAACATCCCACTCGTATTATATTCAATGGTAGAAAACGCATACCGAAAAGGGATGGAAAGCCGATTCCCGACATCCTCCACGTATGCATCAATATTGCTTGAAATGAGCGCGAGTTCATACTTCCCCTGCAAACGCTTAATCAATTTTTTGGTTTCTTGTACAAACAAATACTCTCGGAAGGTTTCTTCAATGGCTTCTTTCGACTGCGGATTTTTGCGGTACTCTGCTGAAATCAGATCCATCCACTCGCGGTACTCGAGCTTTTTTTCGTGATAAAGCTCAAACCAGCGGAAATCGTCCTCATCCGAGAGTCCAAAAAGTTGATGGAGCTTGTGCCAAAAATTCTCCCGAACAAGAGTTCCGTCAATGTCAAAGGCAACGGCTTTGATATCTCCCTGCATCAGTCCATACTGTATCCTATTCACCCCGATATGCGTATCCTCGCCATTGAAACATCCTGTGACGAAACCGCAGTGGCGATACTCGAGACGGAGCGGAACTTAGAAATCGTTACATTCAAGATTCTTGGGAATGCGCTCTACTCACAAGCCGAGCTTCATGCCCCATACGGCGGGGTGTTCCCCGCGCTTGCCAAGCGCGAACATCAGAATAATCTCGTGCCGCGTACCGTGGATGCTCTTACGCAATCTGGAATGCTCAAAACCGGAAAATCAGACACTGATTAAGACGCGCTTCAGAAAATGCGAGATGAAGGATTCAGAAATGACACAAAAAAATTCCTTGAAGAACACGCGAAGCCGGCCATAGATATGATTGCTGTAACCTATGAGCCGGGT
>DATDST010000075.1:0-21128 GCA_036517815.1 Minisyncoccota bacterium
CGAGACACTCGTGTCGCCGCTTTTTTGTGGATTGGAAAACCTGTCTCTCGCGACGCGGTTTTGGTACGGAGGCGAACCACTGAGAGATAATTTACTAAAACAAGTTTTGTGGGTATTATAGAACTATGCAGGAAGGGTTTCCTAAAAAAGACGGGGGAGGCGAAATGGAGCAGGAAGAATCGTTTGAAACGCTTATCGCACGAATCAGGGAAGAGTTCGCAAACGCATTGGATAGACACGCCGACGCTGTTGGCGGTTCTTTCGCCGAATCATTCCACGCGTTTTCCAAAAATGTGCGTGAAGGAAAGCCGATACGGATAAACGGTCCAATTGAAAGCGATATTCTTGACAGTATTTTGGGGTTCGGTGGTCTTGGTCTCAAGAACTATGGACCGGGGAGTGAAAAATATCGCGCGATATGGAGCGCGCTTGAACAGGGGCAGTAGATGGTGATACCCGCCGCAGTTCCTTCGGGAACTGCGGCGGGTTTTTTAAGAAAACGGACACAGTGTTTTCACTATTTTTTCTTCGGGCGGCGAGGCGGGGATGCGTACTTTTCCTCGGGCCACGCACGGTCCGCGCCCTTCTTCTTTTTATTGTCCCCGTGATAGAGAGAACCACTTTTTCTGCTTATGTGAGACATGGGTTATTGCGTGTTTTATCTGTGCATCCATTATACCAAACCAGTGCCGTAAGACGCGAGGATAAGGTCTACGAAGTTATTACACCACATTTTTTAGAAATCAATCGTGACTGTCCCCGTTTCCACACCACACGGAGTTAATTTTCGTGTTTAATTAGCGCTCTATTCAATATAGTGCCGATTATCCAGTACTTCCAATCGCCGACATTTAGGTAATAGTATTCTTTTGAGACAAAGACGGCGGTATATCCGTTCTGTTTTATGTATTCATCCAGCGCATCAAATCTTTTTTTGTCATCGTCAGGCAACGAATCTCTCACGACATAATAATGCGGGGTTTCAGGCATCGTCTTCGCGAATATCCAATTCTGCCGATTTAAAAAATCTTCAATATAACCGACATATTCCCTCACGGGCGCGGACACCGTCTTTGTATTTATATTGCTTGCGGTGCAATAGCGCATCTTAAACCACGCGAGCAGTTCTGTGTCTCTCCTGCTGGAATTACAACTGCCGCAACATATTGCCACCGTATGCGGATTATCCCAAGGAGGCAAACGATTGAGATGCTCTATAGTCGCCCAGTCCTTTCGGCGCGCACTATCACGAGGAGCAACCATTTCCTTGCGGCAATACACGCACTTCCCATCTCTCGCCCGAATGTCCCTTTCGTCTTTCTCAGGAATGCCGTATTTGTTGGACACAAAAATTTTTGAAATTAATCGTGACTGTCCCCGATTCCCCCCGACTCCGAATTTTCTCGTTTGCTCGGCGAATTAGAAAACTATCTACTTGGCGTAGATTGAGCGGTACATCGTTTTCTTTACAAAACCTAAAAAAGCAAAAACATTTAATAAAAAAATCTGCGTATGCCCTATCGTAATCACCCAAACTCTTTCGCATTCTTTTGACATCTTTCGTGGTCCCGCCGATTTCTTTAAAGGTATCGTCCATGACACCGCTTACACGAGAGTCGTAGATAAAAAAGAGCGCAGGAAAATGAAAATGCAGATATTTGGAAACGAAAGATCTTTTGTTGTCTCCCGTTATCTCTTTGGCAATAAAGTCAACAGCCTCTTTGTGAATTTTTAGGATTAAGATTAGGTTGTCCTCTATGAGAACAGAAATATTTCTCGCATTATTCAGTATTTCATCAAAATCTCTTTTGAGGAACGAGGGGGCGACGGTATCACTATAAAAATCATCACTCACTTGCCCTGCATCCTTTCTTTCTTTTCTTCTTTTGCTCCTCTCTATGGAGACGGCGTACGACCTGCCGATTAACCACACTTTTGCGATAATTTCAGGTGCGCTTTTGTGATAAGGATATTTCCGGCACATTTCATACAAAATACCGTTGCCGACCTCACCCAGATCTGGCACCCTCTTGAATCTTTTTATTTCTTCAAGAATGGCCATGTGGTTTATTGCGCATTTTTTAGTTCTTTCCAAGAAAGTTGCTCAACATTTCCTTTGGCGTCAATAACAAAAACATAGAGCAGTAATTTCTTCGCGACCTGCCAAGGAATGCGTCGTTTTGCAATTTTTGCAACTGCTTCTGGTAAGGCGAGGCCATAATAGGTACGGGTGGTCCCACTAGCGGTCATCCGTGTCACAATTTGTCCTAAAGAATAAACAAAATAATTCTCGTTCATTTGTGGACTAGATCCTTCTCCCTTCACTTCTATCAAAAAATATCGTGAGTATCTACTGTGTCGCGCGCGAATATCTACTCCATGTTCACGCAGTCCGCCAAACTGAAAATGGCCCCATCCGTTTTTAGATAGATATTGAATCACCGAACGCTTCACAAATTCTTCTGAAAGTTTTTTGTCGGTCATGAGGTTGCAGAGTTAAGTTACCGGAACATAATCACGAAACAACGCAAACGCTTGGTGGTAAATTGAGTCGACAAGAACCTCTGCCTCTTCCACTGGAACCTGTTTTCGCAAGAGCATGAGGCGTACATTCGCGCGGATTCGCGACTTGATAACCTCACTATTTGACCAGTCAACCGCCAAGTCGCGTTTGACGACCGACACAAGTTCTTTGATAAACGCCTTGAACTCGCCGTTCTGCGCTATTGAATGCTTCCCATGCGACATAAGGTCATAAAACGCGGCTTCTTCTTCGGTGAGCCCGGTATCGCGCAACGCAAGCTCGGTTTTCTTTATTTCCCTTGCGAGCTCCACGAGACGCTCTATCACCTTGCTTGAGTTAATGATGTTGTTTTCGTACTCCTCAATAATCTGCTCCAGAAGCCGCATGAGCGTCTCGTATCGGGTTACATTCTTTTTCATCCGCACGCGCAACTGGTCGTTCAGTAATTTTTTCAAAACCTCTATGGCAAGATTTTTGTATTTGAGGTTTTTCACTTCCTCCAAAAATTTCTCGTCAAAGATAGAGATGTCCGGCTTGCCGCCGTTTTGCATCTTAAGAATATCAATCACGCCTTCGGCGGCGACACTCTCTGATATTAGTTCCCGAATCGCCGTTTCTATGCGACCGTCTATGGACGGAAGCGCCGTTCCAGTTTCAGAAAACTTATTGAGCGCACGCTTGAGCGCACGGAAAAACTCTACATCATCGCGTATTTTATTCGCCTCCGCATGCGGCATTGCAAAACCGAAAAGTTTTGAGAGCGCCTCTGCTTCGCGCAAAAACCGCATTTTCCGTTCCTCGTCAGGTCCCCCAGTTTTCGGGTCGGTAAGAAGCGAGTCCATAGCCGCATAAAACACTTTTGCGGCTTCGCCTGCGGAAAGTTTCCGATATCCGGCAAAAGGCACATCGGCAAGCATAGACGACACTACATCGTATTTCTCCTTCATCTTCGCCACGATATCCTCAATTGGATACATGGTGTCACGCCGGTCATCCGCGCTGTAGATAGAGAGCGCTTTCTTGAGATTGTCGGCTATACCGATATAATCCACCACAAGCCCCGCCGGTTTATCGCGGAAAACACGGTTTACGCGCGCGATTGCCTGCATGAGCGTGTGATTCTTCAGTGGCTTGTCTATGTACATCGTATGCAAATGCGGCACATCAAATCCGGTAAGCCACATGTCGCACACGATAACGAGCTTCAGCGGGTCCTTCTGATTTTTGAATCTGCGTTCAATTTGCTTCGCATCCGTTTCGGGCTGAATTTTACCCTCAAAATTTTCCGGTTTTGAAACGACCACAGCGACTTCTGGTGCGTTTGGCACTGCGCGGATTGCCGCATACATATCGGCGGCAATTTTTCGCGTCATCGTTACAATCATCGCCTTGCCTTCAAGTCCGCGATTGTTGAAGTGGTTCACGATGTCCGCGGCAATCTGCTTCACGCGCTCGGGCGTTCCCACGAGCTCGGCGAGCTTGGCAAACTTGCGCTTCAATATCTCGCTCTCCGACACAGCGTACTCGTCGGCAATCGTCTCAAACTCCTCATCAATGAAGTCGTTGGAGAGGTGGAGCGGGACAAGTCGTCCCTCGTAGAAAATAGGCACCGTCGCGCCGTCTAGAACGGCTTGATTTATCTTGTAGGTGCTGATGTATTTCCCGAAAACCAACTCCGTGTCCCTTGATTCTGTGCTGATGGGCGTACCGGTGATACCCATAAAAGATGCATTCGGCAACGCTTCTCGTACATTCCCGGCAAATTTTGCATACTGCGAGCGATGCGCCTCGTCCGCAATGACAATGATATTTTCCGCTTGCGAGAGCCCGCCCTTGAGTTCGTCTTTTTCGTCCTCAAACTTTTGTATCGTAGTGAATATAACTCCACTCGGTGTTTCCAAACGCTCTCGGAGCGCGGGGACGCTCGGCGCTTGCCATGCAGTCGGGTAGCCGGTGCGCGCGAATGTCTTGTGCAGTTGGCCATCCAAGTCGTTGCGGTCGGTTAGGAAAACAAAGGTCGGGCTCTTGAGCCCAGGAAGCACCTTGACTTTGTTTACATAAAACACCATGGAAAGCGACTTGCCTGACCCTTGCGTATGCCAAAAGACGCCTACCTTGCCGTCACCGCTCGGCTTGACTGCTTTCCGCGTCGCCTCCACTGCTTTGTTCACGCCGTAGTATTGGTGGTATTGCGCGACCATCTTCGTGTATTTCGCTGACTCGCCATCGCTGTCCGCGCCATAAACGGTAAAGTAGCGGAACAAGTCCATGAGCCGCCCTTTCTGGAAAATACCCTTTATCAAAACCTCAAGCTCCGACATTCCTTTAAGATTGTCATTTTCGCTCTCAATCCCTTTCCACACCGCGAAGCGGTCCCACGCGCTTCCAATGGTGCCATAGCGTGCTTGTACAAGGTCGCTTATGACGAGTAGCTGGTTATACTTGAAAAGCTCGGGGATTTCATTTTTGTACACTTCAATCTGAAGATGCGCCGAACGAATTGTGCCGGATTCGTTTGTCGGACTCTTAAGCTCAAAGACCGCAAGCGGAATGCCGTTTACATACACCACGACATCGGGGCGGCGCACCGAGTCCGCACCCTGCACGGCAAGCTGATTCACCACGAGAAATTCGTTGTTCTGCGGATTTTCAAAATCAAAGAATTTTATAATTTCGGTGCTTTCACTAATCTTTTCGCCTGACATTGGGTCAATCTCATCCGCGAGGTGTAACCGCGCCCCTTCGGTGAACAGTTTAAATATCTGGCGGTTAAGTTCCTCGAGATTAGGGTGCTCGATGCTCCTTAACTCCTCAATGGCTTCTTCGGCAAAAATCGGGTACTGCGCCAATATTGGATTGATGCGCATCAGCGACCGCTTGAGCCGCGGCAAAAGCAAAACATCGCGGAAATTCTCCCGCTCGCCGGTTATCTGCCCGGGCGCCAAGTCCGGCCCAAATTCGTAGTCATAGCCAAGCGCCTTAAGCCAGTCAATGACTGGCTGTTCCACGAGTGAGTTTTCGTTGAGTTTGTTAGTCATATATTTACTTTATGTTTGCGTTTTTGAATACTTTTGTCTTACTAGATTCTAGCGTAATCTTTTTAATCAATGACTGGTCTTCGGTGAAAACTTCTAGCACCTCATCCGTACCAAAAAGACGCCCCTGAGATTGATCTTTTGTCGTTTCCTCAACGGTCTTGAGGAGAGCAAGAATTGATATGTCACCAAAGCCAGTCATGTTGTAGAAAGATCGGCCGCTATGCTTGTTGAGCATATTTTTGTAATGTGCTAAATACAGAGTTCGATCAAAAAGTGCCGAGCTTGATGCAAGCTCAACCTTCGAGGACAACTTTGTTCCGATTACAGACTCAGCAATTTCAGCCTCCTCTTTAATATCGTCAGTAACACAATAGTCGTCGTCTAAATTGAGGCGACGTTTCAATATGTGATTTACCGCATTTGTATCAAGAATTTTCATATACTTAGTCCGTCACGATATTTCTTAAAATTCTTCTTGTTGACAGCACCAAACAAAAGATACTGCGACTGGACACTGGACAATTGTCCGCTTTTGATTCCGGCGTTCACAAATTCAAATGAATACTTACCACAAAACTTTCTCACTGAAGTCTCAATCTTGGGAGACCTGGGGTGGTGAGTAGGAGTTTTTGGCGGATCATACGGCGGAGGTAAAAGCGCCTCATATTCCGCTTGAGAAGTAATGGTTCTTCGAATTCTTAGCGTTACAACTACCGCGGTGGGCGTTATTTTGTACTCTGAAGCAAGGTCATCTCTGGTGCTAGGAGTAATGACGCTTCCACTTAGTTTTTCGGTCGCTTCGCTTGGCAATAATACCTCCGAGGTTACAGAGTAGATTTTCTTTTGCTTATTAGTCGCAGATAGAGCTTTTGCCCTGAAATTCTTCTCGATGAAAAAGTCGTACTCATTGAGTCCTATCAGGACGATCAGATAAATAATTGTGTATATCTGCCGTCCCTTGACTTCGTCGGGGTTAATCTCGCTTGGCAGAAAAATGAACGGAATCTTATCGTCTTTGATAACAAAACCGCTCGTGTTCTTGTAAATTGAATTATCGACAACTTGCCACATCGGAAGCATTTTGTTCGTCAGTACCCCTTGAGAGATGTTGATGTATTTGTTCTCAACTTTCCCCAAGAGATAACTAAGGGCGCTCGATTTGTTTCTATAGCCCCTGAACTTATTTATATCGATTTCAAAGTATGAAAGGATATGAGCAACGGCCTCAGCATTCGATTTGCCGACAAGAGAGCCGCAAAAAGCATTTTGCGGCAGAGTGTTAGTTGCCGTAATAAAATTTTGCAACCGAATCAATCTGTCAATAATTCGCTTGGAGGTTACATTGCCGATGCCTCTCCTCTTTGCCATAAGTTTTGATGAGACCTTGTCGGCTCTCATTTTCTCAATATGATCCAATTCTTTCTTCAGGTTTCTGCTGTCCAACAAGAACATCTGCCATGGAATCAAAATCTTATCGCTCTCGTCCTTCAAATCCTTATATTCAATCGAATCGTTAGCGAAGGCGTTCTGGAAAATTG
Source organism: Minisyncoccota bacterium (assembly GCA_036517815.1). Classification (GTDB taxonomy): domain Bacteria; phylum Patescibacteriota; class Minisyncoccia; order Phycocordibacterales; family Phycocordibacteraceae; genus Phycocordibacter. The sequence continues at coordinate 7,101 of DATDST010000075.1, forward strand.
GCCTCCCTATGAGTTTTTCCTCTGAGTACATATTCAAAATCTGCGCCACAACAGCGTTTTCAATTTCAACCGATTGCTTTTTGTTTACTGTCAGTATCATGGCTTTACACTCGTATTTCTCCACTCATCAGGCGTGGCAAAAGCAGGTCGCGCATGGCGGCGAGTTTTTTGTTTTCGTTTTCTGCCTCGGCTATTTCCTGTACCATCGGCTTAATAAAATTGGTGTATTCTTCCGCAAGTATTGGGGGTGGCACTACAAACTCTTGCTGTTCAAATTCTGGCCAGTGTCCTTTGTACTCCTGCATTTTTATTTTGTCTTTGGTGAGATAGTAGACAAAGAGCGTAGGGAAACCGTTAGCCCCAACATACGGCAGAACATTTTGAATTGCCGAGAACGGGTAGGTGACGAGTCGGTAATAGCAAGTATGGTTGGTGAAAACAATGACAGGTTTATCAGTACTTGCCATAACTCCGGGCTCCTCGTTATGGTAGCCAATAAATCCAGATTGGCCTTGATCGAGTATAGGCACTTTCCCATTCGGGAGCGCAGTCTTATTCTCAAATTTTTTGCCGACAGAAATTCTTTCCACCACATCAAGTACGCCTTTCGCTTCCCATCCCTTCGGAATCTTGCTGAGCTCGGAGTCAACAAACTCTACCTTTTCGTAACCAGGGAAACGGAACTTCACGAACCACTCCTTGAAAATCGCCTGCGCCGTTTCATCAAGCGCCTTAATGATGCGGTTATTGTTCTCAATCTTCTCATCAAACGCCGAAAGCACCTCCGCAATGCGTTTTTGTTCGTTGTGTGGTGGAACCAAGAACTGCAACATTACAAAATCCGGCCAATGTCCTTTGTATTCCTGAAATTTGATTGCATCTCGAATCCGATAATAGAGAAACCATGGATCCACTCCCTCTTTCGCTTTGAGCGGAAACACGTTCTGTATTACTGAAAAATTCCGTTTCTGTAGGGTCACCTGGCATGTGTGGTTCGCAAAAGTGACAATTGGTTTTTCTTCCGAAGCTCTAATCCCTGGTTCTTCATTGTGGTAGCCAATAACACCTGATTTACCTTGGTCAATAACGGGCACTTTCCCGTATGGAAAAACGGTTCGTTGGTCATAACGCTTGCCTACCGGCAATTTATCAAACAAGTCTGTTACAGGCATCGTCCGCCACGCCTTCGCCGAGGCTTTGTCGCGCACGCAAGTTGTTTTGGTTTTTGTGGTCATACGAATTCAACAAAACGACCTTTATATTTATCTTTCCATTCTGCTACCGTAAGCACACGCTCGTTGTAAATACCATTGCGCGGCCAATTTGCTTCGGAAATTCTTATAGAGCCGTCAGGATATACTTCTTCAACAAATGCCACATGCCCGATTTCATTTGTCTTCTGGTTTGAACTAATACCCATCGTGAAAGACATCGTGCAGTTCGCTTTTGGTTCTGCAAGAACTTTGTACTTTTTGTGCTTCTCAAATATGTCCGCCCACTTTCCACCGTGCCGACCGCTTTGGACTGGCCATGCAATCGTAACGCCGAGCTTTGTCTTTACTCTGAATGTCGCGTATTCTGTACACTGAAGCTCCCATCCATTCTTGCCACCGCCGTATTCATCATTGATTTCTTTTCTAACGAGTAGTGTCATAGCATCGTTCGCGAGATTCGGAATGCTGATTTTGAAAGCGTGAGAAAGAGTTGGCGCTTCATCTGACACATAATCCGCGTGAACCCATCCCTCCTGCTTGTCAATTTTAACCTTCAACCAAGGGCCGTCTAAGAAAACCATCTCCACCCTTTCTTCAAGCTCTCGGATTAGATTGAGGTTCTTGGGGTCAGAAGCATCTGGCCCCTTCCGAAACCGCAATCCCTTAGTTTTTGAGTATATTTTTTGGTCTTTTTTCATATACTTTTGATTATCCCCAGTTTGCTTGACTTTTCGGTTGCTATTTGATAACCTATGTATGGAAGCATGCAACAATAGCTTTTGAGATGCTTTGGTGTTCCCTCGGAGAATCCGGGGCTTGAGCCAAAGAACACCATCTCGGGAGACGCTGCTTCTACCAGAGAATGTCTGTTTCGGCAGGCATTTTTTGTTTTGAGTGTAACAATGTCTTTAGTCATGGATTGATTCTGTCCCGAAGATTTCGCGACCCTCGCCGAGAATGTTGTCTTTAAGAATGGCGTAGCATTCTTTTCCGAGCTTGCCACTCTCCAGATATCTGGCTAGAGCACCTGCTATCCAGTCTGCGATTTGAACATTCACATCATTTGTGGAATCGACGGTCTCTATCTGAAATACAACTCCTTTGGGCAGATTAGGAAGCATGCGCGCTCGTATCGCCCGCTTAAACTCTGCTGCTGTCATGCCAGATAGTTTTCTTTTGTCGCAGAACACGCGAAAGTCCGAGTCAACCGAGGGTAGATACATTTCAAGCGTCTCACCAACAATGTTCGTATACAACAAACCGTCTTTCACTTTATCTTTCTTCCTAAATTCTGACGGGATATTGTGCCGCAATAAGTAGATATAGCGTATGCGTACATCGAGTTTTGAAATAAACTTGAGTGTCCGCAGCCGCAAGGCATCGCTGATGCCGGTAGCTGACCATTTGATTTCGCTCTGTCTCCGCATTTTCTTGGGGAATCTGTCCCTGTACCATCCGCGAAATGCCTTGGCTGTTCTTCGCGGTCCACCAACCGTAAATGACCCTATCACAAAATATTTTTCGTGGTCATTTTTGGTAAACTGCCCGCTCTCATCAAGGAAGATATACATAATCCTATGCGCCAAATTTTTTCATATTGCTGGTAATCTGCGCTTCAAGCTCATCGCCTTTTTTGAACGCGCCTTTGAGCTCCGCCGAGAGCTTTTTTATTTTTTCCTCAAACGGCACGCCGTCATCTATTTCGTCGGCAAGTCCGACATAGCGACCGGGGGTGAGCACGAAGCCCGCTTTGGCGATGTCCTCCGCCTTCACCGCTTTGCAGAAACCGGCGGTGTCTTCATATTTCGGCGCGCCTTTCTCTCCGCGCCACGCGCGCACGGTGTCGGCAATTTTCCTGATGTGCTCGTCGGTGAAAGTTACTTGCTTGCGAGAAATCTGCTCAAACTGCTCGCGCGCATCTATGAAAAGCGTCTCTCCGGCGCGATTGCGAAAGCGGTCGCCATTTTTGTTCTTTGCGACAAACCAAAGCGACACTGGAAGCCCGACATTGTAGAAAAGCTTTGGTGGACAGGCGACTATCACATCCACGAGGTCATTTTCAATGATTTTCTTGCGAATCTCTCCTTCACGCCCGCCGACTGCAAGCGCACCATTCGCCATCACGAATCCCGCCATGCCGTTGGGGGCGAGGTGATGAATGAAGTGTTGAATCCAAGTGAAGTTTGCGTTTGACGATGGCGGCGTACCGTACTTGAGGCGCGGGTCGCCTTCGCTCAAGCGATGTGGGTCCCATTCGGCGTTGAAAGGTGGGTTCGCAAGCACAAAATCAGCGCGGAGGTCGGGAAACTTGTCGTCGTAGTAGGAATTCCCAACTTCTATCTGTCCGAAGATGCCGCGAATGGCAAGGTTCATTTTGCAAAGTCGCCAGGTCGTCGTGTTGCTCTCTTGTCCGGATACTGCCAAGCGCGAAGCGTCTTTGCCGCGTGCCTTAAGGTGTGAACTTGCCTGTACGAACATCCCACCGCTTCCCGCCGCCGGATCAAAGACGCGCGCATTCTCATAGGGTTCAAGAACTTCCACGAGCAAGCGCACAATAGAGCGTGGTGTGAAGAATTCTCCACCGCGTTTGCCTTCCGCCGAAGCGAACTGCCCAAGGAAATATTCGTACACTCGCCCAAGCATGTCTTTCTCGTGATCAAGATCGTGATTGAATTTGATGCGGGAAAATATATTTACGAGCTCGCCAAGAACATGGCTTTCAAGCGGAGTACGGGTGAAAATTTTCGGAAGTACGCCTTTGAGCTGTTTTGGATTTTCTTCTTCAATGGCGACCATCGCTTCGTCTATATATTTGCCGATGTCCGAATGCGCGGCGTGTTCGCGCAGGTATTCCCATCGCGCTTTTTCTGGAATATAAAATACCCCAGCACTCCGATATGAATCTCGGTTTTCAAGAATGACCGCACGGCTTTTCTCGTCAGCGATATATTGTTCTTTGTCCTTCGGGTCGGCAAGACGCTTTTCCAGGTCTGCACGGCGCATGTAGAACGCGTCGGAGACATATTTCAAAAAAAGAAGCCCGAGGACGACATGCTTATATTCTCCAGCATCAATATTTCCCCTGAGACGGTCTGCCGCATTCCAAAGTTCCTTCTCAAAATCAATGTCTTTATGGTGTTTTGTTCCAGCGGTGATTGCTTTTTCAACCGCCTCATTTTGGGTAGATTCTATGCGCTCCCGCATCTCTTTTGGCAAGAAGTTAATTTCGTACAAAAAACCTGCGCCGAGCTTCTTAAAGCGGAGCCCCTCCTCGCCTTTGAGCATCTTCTGTACCGCCTGGCGAGACACACCAAAGGTGCGAGCGAGGTCGGTGACAGAAATATATCCTTTTATTGCCATATAGGGCATTATATACCAATGGTTTTGGGTTGTCAACTAGCAACTGTTTTTTTACTTATTTATTTACAAATTGTCAAAATTTCTTCATTTTTTCTTCTCCAGCACCGCGATTTCATCGCGCAATAATGCAGCCGTTTCAAAGTCCAAAATCTTCACTGCTTCGTTCATGTGGCGGTGTTTTTCTTTGATGAGTTTCGGCAGATCTTTGCCGTCGGTGGCGAGGTCAAGCGTCACAAGCTCGCGCACGGCGCGGTCGTGGTCGCGCTCAAAACTCTCGGTGATGTCGTGAATCTTTTTGATGATGGTCTTCGGCGTGATGCCGTGCTTCGTGTTATAGGCAAGCTGAACCGCGCGGCGGCGGTTTGTCTCGCCTATCGCCCGCTTCATGGAGCCGGTTTCGCTATCTGCGTAGAGAATCACTTTTCCAAACACATTTCGCGCCGCGCGGCCGATGATTTGAATGAGCGAGGTTTCGCTCCGGAGGAACCCCTCTTTGTCTGCGTCCAAAATGCCGATGAGCGAGACCTCTGGCAGGTCCAGTCCCTCGCGAAGGAGGTTTACACCCACGAGGCAGTCAAACTCTCCTTTTCGGAAGCGTGAAAGGATTTCTATCCGCTCTATTGTCTTTATCTCGCTATGAATATACTCGGCCTTTACCTCGCGCTCCTTGAGGAAATCGGCGAGGTCCTCGGCCATCTTTTTGGTGAGCGTCGTCACGATGACGCGGTCGCCCTTTGCAATCGTCTTTTCCGCTTCGTCAATGAAATCTTTTATCTGGCCTTTGTAGCTCGCCGTGCCAGTGACAGGCCGGACTTCCAATTCCGGATCAAGAAGCCCCGTGGGGCGAATGATTTGCTCTACCACCTGCCCTTCCTTCGCGCATATCTCGCGCTCATAGCCGGCGGGAGTAGCCGATGTATAGAGCACCTGCCCCACGCGGGCGCGAAACTCCGCAAACTTAAGCGGGCGGTTGTCCAAAGCCGAGGGGAGGCGGAAGCCGTAGGCCACGAGCGTGCGTTTGCGCGAGGCATCGCCTTCGTACATACCGCCGATTTGGGGGACCGTCACGTGGGACTCATCAATCACGGTGAGGAAGTCGGGAGAGCCGTCTTTCTTTTTCGGAAAATAGGAAATGAGCGTGTCGGGCGCTTCGCCTGCCGCGCGGCCGGAAAGATGGCGGGAATAGTTTTCTATGCCGTTTGTATAACCCACCTCCTCCAGAAGCACGATATCGTGCTTCACGCGGCGCTTCAGGCGTTCCATCTCTAAGGGCTTGCCCTCTGCCTCTAGTTCCTTCAAGCGCTCCGCAAGCTCGCTTCGGATGTTTACTATCGCCACCTTGAGCTTTTCTTTGTCCGTCACGAAGTGCTTTGCGGGGAAGAGAAAGAACGCGTCCAACTCCTCTATGACCGCGCGAGACACCGCGTCTATTTTTGTAATTTCGGTAACGGTGTTCGCGTGTATCCCGATGCGGTACATCACCCGTTCGTTCACGGGCATTATTTCAACCGAGTTGCCCACCGCGCGGAAGCGACCCGGCGTGAGGTCGGTGCCCGAGACACGCTCGTAGAAAATGGCGACGAGACGGCGGATGAAGTCGCCACGCGTGGTTTTCATGCCTGTATGAATCTTCATGTGCTCCTTTGCATATTCGGCAGGGCTTCCCAAACCGTAGATACAAGAGACGGACGCAACGATGATGCAGTCGCGGCGCATGAGAAGCGATTGCGTCGCGGCATGGCGGAGCCGATCTATCTCTGCGTTTATCATCGCCTCCTTTTCTATATACGTGTCGGTGACCGGCATGTACGCCTCCGGCTGGTAGTAGTCGTAGTAGGAAACGAAATAGTGTACGGCGTTTTCGGGGAAAAACGTCTTGTACTCCTGCGCAAGCTGGGCGGCGAGCGTTTTGTTGTGCGCGATGACGAGGGTTGGCTTGCCGATGGCCGCGATGACGTTTGCAACGGTAAACGTCTTGCCAGAGCCCGTGACGCCAAGGAGCGTCTGGTGGCGGAGGCCTTTCGCGAGACCCTCCGTGAGAGCCTTGATTGCCTGCGGCTGGTCGCCGGCGGGTTTATATTCCGCGTGTAAACGAAAAGTGGTCATAAAAATACTAGACACGAAATACCGCGTCCCGCCCCGTAGTGAGCTCTGCTCTACTACTGGGGTCGCCGGCGGGGGTATATTCGGATGTGAGTTTGAAAATGCCCGTAGGTGAACTTGACAATGATATAACAAATTGGCGTCTTTTACAAAAAACCGATGAGCACACTCCTGCGTGCTCACCGGACACTGACTGGTAGAGAGGAGGAGTCTTCCTCCTCTTCGTCTTCAAAAAGGAGCACGGACTTCCCTGTATGGCACCCGCGCATCCTTTTCTGCAGTCCTCATTGTATACTATTAAAGATAGTTTGTCAACTAAAAATGCGCGTGGGTTCCCACCCCGAAAAAGGTACGTTTGCGATACATTTTCCGATTTGCTAGGATTGCGGCAGACAATACAAAACGTTTTTTGTCACTACACGAGAAAGAGGGTGTATGCCTCAAGTACAAATCAGTGGCGACCTTTCAAGCAACACGTTCACGGTAAACGGGACTGCGTTTCTCAAACAATCGGTGGCTGATCGGCAAGCACAGCTCGCAAAAATTGCCCCGCCAAACTACAAGCCGATGGAGGGGTGGATTGCGACCGGTCGCGGCAGTACACCATGGACCCTTGAGTTCAAGGAGGCACTCTCGGGGAAAACTCGTCAGGTGATTGATTGCCAGACGATGTATTCAACGGCCAATGCCGGACACGGGAACGCAGGGATTCTGGATCCATTCTCCGACTACCAGCGATATGTATGGGCCCCCACGGGGAACGGGCTTTCAAACGACCTGCAACTCCCCGCACTCATGGCGCTCCGTGCGCTCGTGGGCCTCAACGTCCGCATCATGACGAAATCAAGCGGCGGCGAAGTGGTAGACACCGCACTCAAGATCGCGAGAAAGTTCTGGTGGCTCCGGCACGAAAGACCATCGGAGCGGAGTGGAGCGAGCGGGCCGTTCATCGTTGTCGCCCAGCACGCATTCCACGGGCGGACACTCGGCGCCACATCGCTCTTCCATCCGGACAGCAAGTCGCGGCAGGGATTCGGCCCGTTCCCCAACAGCACCCTCTGGGTTCCGTTCAACGACACGGACGCGATGAAGCGCAAGTTTGAGGAAAAAGGGTCTTCCATTGCGGGGGTGCTCCTGGAGCCGATTCAGGGTGAGGCGGGAATCTTTCTGCCCGATGACAGTTATCTGAAGCACGTGGAGTATCTCTGCAGGAGACACGGTGCCCTGTTCATGCTGGATGAAATACAAACCGGTTTCGGGAGAACAGGAAAAAACTTCGCGTTTGAACATTACGGAGTGAAGCCGGACATCCTCCTTCTCGGTAAGGCGCTTGGCGGCGGAGTGATGCCGGTCTCTGCCATTCTCGCCCGAACGGATGTTTCGTTCGGAGTAGATACCCGCGTGTTTGATCTCTTTGAAGCGACCATCGGCGTGGGCGAGGAAGGCCAGACATGGAGCGGAAGTGCGCTCTCGTGTTTTGCAATCCTTGCGGCAATCAGAAATCTCTGCGACAAAAATCTCGCGGGGCTCGCGCTGGAGCATGGAGGGCACTTTGTAAGTGAACTTTTGGAACTACAGAAAAAGTGGCCAAAAGTGATTACCGAGGTGCGCGGGAAAGGACTCATGGTCGGCGTGGACTTCACCATTCACGGTCGGGAGGTTTCCCACGCGCTCTTGCGCGAAGGCGTCTGGGCATGCGCCACCGGGGAAACAGGACACACGGTACGTTTTCTCCCGCCGCTTATGACTCCAACCGAAGTTCTCTCTGACGTCGTCGTACGGCTCGGAAAAGCGCTCACGGGGCTCTCCAAAAGCACGTAACATCCGGAGCCTACTCGTTCTTTCAATCGTCGTAAAAACAAGCCCCTCGCTAGGAATTCCTAGCGAGGGGTTTTTCAAAACAGGAGCACGAGGCATCTATTGCCGCGTCAAACGCGGCTGGGTGAGTGTCAAAAAAGAAGTACAAGACACCTATTGCCGCCGCCTGATTTCAGAAACTCGCTCACATCGTTTTGCCAGACGCGAATGCCGAGACGATCAAGCTGGAAATAGAGCTTTGTAGAAAGCGGACTCGTGATGAGCACGCGGTATCCTTCTCTGGGCTCAAAGTAGAGACCGTTACAGGCGAGGTGACGGGCATCTTCTGCCGAAGCGGCGGTGAGGTGGCCGTTCGTCCTTTGCACGAGCTCCTGCACTTTCTCCTGTGCCTCTGTGCTGAACGCCTGCGGGTACCAAAGGATGTCGTTTCCCATCGGGCAAAAGCATGTGTCCAGATGGTAGAAATGCTCGTCCACGAGCTCAAGGGTGACGCAAGGGACCGCTGTTCTTCCGACAAACTCAACGATGCCGTGGAAATTTGAGCGGATGCCATATCCGCACACGAGATATTTTCCATACCACGCGACATCACCTTGCCCTTCAAAAAAAACTGGGTGGGCTTGGCCCTCTGTATCGTGGACGTATTCAGGAAGTACCACCACGGGGATACCAAGTCTTTCCGTGAAGTACTCATGCACGATGGCTGATTCACCGCGCCGCTCTTCATGGCGGAAGCGGCTTAGAAACAACTTTTCCGCATGCACGAACCCCGCATTTGCGGTAAACACGATGTCGGGGAAAGAAGAATGTGGTTGCAGAAAACGAAGAGCTGCACCAACCCTCGCGAGAAAGTGGATAAGCCCCGCCCATTCCTTAAACACCCCATCTAGATGCACCGGCTCGCCCCCTTCCGAGAGGGTCTCTGCCATTTGCGGATTGATGGCGTATCGTACAGAAAAATATGCCGGCGGGCACACCAGTGCACGCGGATTTTTCAGAGAATGCATTGTGCCCTCTTTCAAATAGCGATATCGTGATGTCTCTTCACCAAACCTACCACGGACACCGCCCTCTGTTCAACCGTAACATCCCCCACCGGGCACGCTGTCTCGCGTTACCGCACCCCTAGTTCTTCAAGAGACCCCGGGAGAGATGCCTCCACGGCCTTCTCCTCAACGCCGGAGAACCACAAAAAACCGAATACTGCGATGAGCGTGACTGCAACCGCAACCGCCGCCTCGTATTGTTTCTTTGTTATCATCTTTCCATTGTACCATTCGCCCGAGAAACAGGCACCGCGGTTGTCTACAGTCTATCCTATCCGATAATTCTTGAGTTCTTTTTCCAAGTGCTCGTATGAGGGAAACACGTCTCCGACAAGGCGCCAGAAACGTGCAGAATGGTTGAGCTCCCGCGTGTGGCAAAGCTCGTGCACAATGACATAGTCGGCAAGGCGCGGAGGAAGGAAGAGGATTTTGTAATTGAAATTCAAGTTTTTTTTATCGGAACAACTCCCCCACTGCGCGCGCTGATATTTTACCTGCACACCTTCCACGGGGAATGTGCCACGAGCGTTCCAGTGTGCGATGCGGTCTAAGACAAATGTCTGCGCGCGTTCCTTGTAGAAAAGAAACTCTTTCCGGTCGCCGGAAAAAATTTTGCCCTTAAAATTTTTGAAATAGAGAAAATTCTTCAAAATCCACCCTGACTTTTCTTGTATGAAATTTTCTATGAGAGACAACGCCGCGCGCTCCGGTGCCGAGACGACAAGGCTCCCATCGTAGCTCATCGTGAGGGACACCCTCTTTGTCCGGGGACTACGCCTGACGGCATAGGGGATGCGCTCCCCTTTGAGCCGAAGCCGCCTAATGTGTGTTTGTGGGGAGGGCATGATGGGAGGAGTATACGCCCCCCGTCCCTCCCCGCGCAACCTGTACAAAAAACAGGGAATATGGCGGGCTTTTTGAGATACAAAGAGGCACCGCCACGTTTTGTGGCGGCGCCTAAAACGAATGGAGCCGTTCATGAAGCGCACGCACGCTTCACTTGTCGGAGAAGTTCCGTCGCCTGCCAGGTGGAGTAGTCCCCGGCTCCGAAGAGGAGGGCGACAATGCCTTCCTCGCTCATACCTTTCGCGAGTTCTTCGCGAACGAGGTTGAACGCTTCCTTATCAGATTCTTCGGAAGGGACATACGGCGCAACACCCACACAAGCTCCGCTCGGATAAGAACGAGAACCGTTTGCCCAACGATACACCGCGAGGACAACGGACCCTGCGGGATGCCCATGCCACGGACGAGTCAGGATGCCCTCAACCATGGGACCCTGTACTTCGGGAAAGCCCATCCCTTCGGTTTGCTCAAGGTCAAAGAAGAAGAGGTCGTTCACAAGACCACCTCTTCCGACGTGACTCACCGAAACCTCGCTCCCCGCACCACAGTCGATGAGACCGAAACGGTCCATCTCGGAGTATGATTCCTGCAGGGAAGCAAGCTCCCCTTCGTCTTCGGGAAAGAGGAGTTCATACACGGTCCATTTCTTCGTGTTATACCACTTCATCCACGGAAACTGTGCTTCCAACTTTTCCCGCGAACAGGTATGAGCCATGGCGCATCACCTCCTTTCATTTTCTTGATTATTCACAACGAACCTACTGTGGTTCCTAACCGCCATAGTATCAAACGAAAGTGATTTTGTCAAGTTTTTTAAACTGGCAGGGGAGGAAGGAATCGAACCCTCGTTATCGGTTTTGGAGACCGACGTTCTACCACTGAACTACTCCCCCATATTTTGTTGTATTTCTATCTGCTTAGAAATCGCCCCGCAACTGCCGAGTTGGAGGCCGCCGTTCCCTGTGCCTGTCCGCCTCGGGCGGAAACTACTCCCCTTTGATACTCCATAGTAGCAAAAAGGCCGTCCTAAGACAGCCCCCGTGCGCCCTCGGGTAGAGATTTCTGTCTACTTCTTTGACTCTTTGTGAGTCGTCTGCTTTTTGCACCAACGACAAAACTTCTTGAGCTCTATTTTGCGCTCAACTTTTTTGCGATTTTTGCGGGACCAATAATTTACCCGTTTGCAGGTTCCGCAAGAAAGCCGAATGAGATTGTCTTGAGACATGATTTCGCCATAATACCTTTCATTCAAGAAAAAAGCAAGTTTTTGTTACGTATCGGAAAACTTGACAAAAACATCAAAAAAGATAGTGTGGGGTGAGATAGAGAAATGTTTTTACAAACTCCAGGAGCAAAATAATGAGTGGAAAAATAACCGTCAGGCGCTTTCTTTTGACGAACGACTACACAACGCTCGAGCACATTGGTGATATTGAAAATTTACTTGTGCAACTTGCGCCCGTAGGCGCCACGCGGAAGAAACTTTCCGCTCTTGATATCTTTAACTTCCAGACCATTGGTGACCATGTGTTCATCGTCGCAGAAGACACTGCGACGAGGAAAATCGTCGGCATGGCGACATTGCGTCTGAAACCGCTCTTAGGAAGGGGCCTCGTCGGCGAAGTGGAAGAGTTCGTGGTGGATGAGGCATATCGCGGACAGGGCATCGCGGGTCGCATCCACGACGAGATTGTCGTTGCCGCAAAGGAACACGGGGTTCACGAACTTCGACTCACGAGCGCGCCGTGGAGAGTCATCGCAAATGAGTTCTACAAGAAGCGTGGGTACGTGCCCTACGACACGAATGTCTATCGTCGTGCATTACCATGAAAGTAGCCCCCGACACGCCAAACGGTGTCGGGGGCTTTTTTGCGACTGTGCATAACTCACCGCAAGGACCGTCCTTGAGGTTAGTTATCCACAGAAAGGGGCGATTTCGTGCACAATGCGCTGGAATGCGTCGTATGGGGTACCAATTTCGGATGGCGGTTTGAAGATGGGGCGTCCGACGACGAGGTAGTCGGCACCGTCACGGATGGCATCCGCTGGAGTTGCCACACGCTCCTGATCATTTTTCGCGGCCCAGAGAGGACGCACTCCGGGAGTGACAATGAGAGGACAAGGAATCCAGTTCCCTTTTTGAGCGTACTCACGGAGCACAGCCGCCTCCTGGGGTGAAGCAATGAGCCCATGCACACCAGCGGTGCGCGCTGATGCGGCAAGTTCGGTAACCATGTGTTGCGGAGAACGTCCAAACACATGCATGGACGCTGTGTGACTGAAGGATGTGGGCACGGTGACCGCAAGAATTTTCATCTTGTCGCCAGCCACTTCCACGCATTTTTTCATCATCTTGTCGTGACCACTTGCATGCACGGAGAAAAACTGTGCTCCCGCGTCACGCCAGACCGCGACACGCTCCTCCACCCCGTCTTCCGTATCGTAGATTTTGAAATCAACAAATGGTCGGAATCCTTCATCGCAAAACATTCTTACCGCAAGCCCTCCCCACTCATCGCAGAGTGCTTTCAGTTTGACGATGGTACCAGTCACTCCGATACTCCTCACCGCAGCAAGCGCGGCGTGAATGTCGGCAAAACCATCCAACGAAAGGATGATGCGTTCGTGCGGCAACATAGTGTGCTCCTAATGGAAAATGCGTGAATACAAAAGAAAAGTCTCTAGGGAGAATAAGACATTAGCGCTTTTCTGTCAACCCGACGTAGTAGAAATGCTCATTCTCACTACGGGGTCAATTGTATCGTGACAATTTGAATTTTTACGCAAAAGAAGAACCCCCCGCCACGCAGTGCATGATGGGGAGTTGTGTTCGCCTGAAACCTCGTGAGGATTCAGGCGAACGGGTACTTACTGGGGCTGGACTGGTACTCTCTGTCCGAGGGAGAGTCACAAGAACTAGGTTCGTTCCTCGTCTACCTCGGACCCAGTCCGACAGGCCCGGCCGAGGGTCACATTTCGTATGACATGGACGAGATCGTGGGTCTCATGAGCTCTTGCTCCTTATGAACCAACCGTGAATCGCACGGCAACGCGGAACAGAATTTTCGGGGAATACCCCCCTCAATCCTGAACCAATGGCGCTACTTCAGGCTTTGAGAAGACTCTCTTAGCCAATGTGGGGAGTATAGCAAAACCTGATGAAAAAGTCAAGTTTTTTGTTGAAAACGCAAGAAAAACAAGGATTTTTTGAAATATTCGAGGTTTTGTGTTAGAATATCGTGTATTACCTGGGTGCGTCGCATAGCGGCAATTGCAGCGGACTGTAGATCCGCCGGCTTACGCCTACGGGGGTTCGAGTCCCTCCGCACCCACAAAAAATATACCCAGCAGGGTATTTTTTGTGGGTGCGGAGCAGGCAAACTGCTTTGCCTGCGAAGGGGCTCGAACCGGCGGAGCGTGCCGCGTTTTAGCGGCAGCGAGCCGCGTCCAGCAGTACTTAACGAATACAAGCGCGATAGCGCGAAGTGTGAGTTTAGTAACTGCGGGATCAATGTCCCTCCGCACCCACAAAAAATATACCCAGCAGGGTATTTGTTGTGGGTGCGGAGCAGGCAAACTGCTTTGCCTGCGAAGGGGCTCGAACCGGCGGAGCGTGTATCGTACCACCCCCCGTTCCTCAA
>DATDST010000076.1:0-2993 GCA_036517815.1 Minisyncoccota bacterium
ACTCGTAGAGTTGCAAGAGTATGCCGCCAAAGAAAAACTTGAAATTGTCGCCTCGCTGTGCGAGGCCAAAACCGCAAAAGAACCCGGGCGAATGAAATTCGCAGAAATGTTGTCATTGATTGAGAGAGGAAAAGCAGACGGCATTATTTCTTGGCACCCTGATAGATTGGCGAGGAACAGCGTGGACGGCGGTAAAATAATCCATTTCGTAGATCGCGGCTTGATTAGGTCCCTCAAATTTCCCACCTTTTGGTTTGAAGCAACGCCACAAGGATTATTTATGCTGAACATTGCTTTCGGCCAATCAAAATATTTTGTAGATAATTTGCGAGAGAATGTGAAGCGCGGTTTGCGGCAAAAAATCAGGAATGGTGTTTGGCCCGGCTGGGCTCCGGTTGGCTATCTAAACAACGCTAAAACGCGAGGAATTGATGCTGATAGCGAGAAAGCACCGAAAGTTAAGAGGTTGTTTGAAATGTATGCCACCGGAGCATATACGCTCCATTCTCTCGCAAATTGGTGTAGGAAACACGACTTGTGCGGTAATCTCGGCAAAGAGATAGCGTTGAGCAATGTGCAAAGTATTCTACAAAATATTTTCTACATAGGGCTAATGAAATATGGTGGGGAAATTCATGAGGGACAGCACGAGCCGTTGATTTCAAAGAAACTTTTTGATTCTTGCCAAGAAGTGATGGCAAAACGGGGTAGAGTTCACGAAATACACAAAAACAATTTTGCTTTTCTTGGCTTACTAAAATGCGCCTCTTGTGGAGCGAGTATTACCGCCGAAAAACAGAAAGGTCATCACTATTACCGATGTACTCGCAAGAAAGGGCCTTGCCAAGAAAAACATTATCTCCGCGAGGAAGTATTAAGCGAACAAATCACTTCTTATCTTCAAAAAGTTTCTTTGTCGAGCCAAGACACCGAAAAAGTTTTAGCGGCGTTGGACATCGAACAAGATAAAGCGCGAGAGAGCGCACAAAGCGAAGTCAGCGTTTTGAAAGAGCGGTTATCACAAGTTGAGGCAAAACTTCAAAAACTCCTCGACATCTATTTAGCAGACGCTTTATCCACAGAAGAATACGCCACCAAAAAACAGAGTTTGTTGTCTCAAAAAGTTTCGTTATCCGAAAAAATCACCGACTTTGAGACAAAAGGTTTGTCTTGGCTCGAACCGGCTCGTGAGTTCGTAAAGTCCTTAAATCAAGCCGCTAATCTGCTTTCCTCTCCCAATCCGACTGCAATGACAACATTTCTGAAAAACATCGGCTCGAACCCACTAGCGTCCCGTTAAAAATCGAATAGCTGAGCCATATTCTGGACACCACTGACGTCGTTCTGTATCGGAGAGCGATTAAACAGCTCAACCAAGCCACTTTTGTCGAAAAGCGATACACTCAGGATCTGTAGGATTTCGTAAAGATTTCGCTTGATTCCCAGCTTTTTCTTGAGGATGGCAACGATGAGGTAGGTGCACAGTGCGATGCAAATTTGCGTCTTGACGGCATTCTCCGACTGTCCCCAGAACGTCTTGATCTTGAGATGCTGCTTGATCCATTTGAAAAACAATTCAATCTGCCAACGATTTTTGTACAGAAGTGCAATCGATGCTGCGGATGCGGAAAGATTGTTCGTTAGAAACACATAGACGTGTCCCGTAGCTACATCACGATACTTTATGCGACGAAGTGTGTCGGGATATTTTTCACTCGTCTCCTCTCCGGTCAAGAAAACAATCTGATCGCAGATGACTCCGGTTCGTCGATCAACAGGATTTGAGTATCGTCTGTGCAGACGAGTGTTGTGCTTCGCGCGGGTGACGAAGTATGCGCCCTTCTGATGAATGGTATGCAATCTTCCGAAATCGACATATCCGCGGTCCATGATGTAGAAGGAACCGGACTCGAAGATGACCTGATCGAGGTAGTTCACGTCGTTCACCCGGCCAGCTGTCATGTCGAAAAACGCAGGAATAGAGCCGCGGATATCGAGGCCGAGATGAAGCTTCACCGCGCCTTTCGTGGAGACGTATGGGAACCATGGGAAGAGCGCGAGACACAACTCTATAGAGGTGGAGTCGATGGCGTAACAGGCGCCCGCGATATCATCCGCTATAGCCGGCTCATCCATATACAGCGCACGCGCCTCGCCGATGAGTACGAGCGCAAGATCGCGCCAGATGCGCCAATCGCGCCGCTCGTTGGCGCGCGCAAGCGCGGAAAAAGAGACGAGCGTACCGAAACCAAGATGGTACAGCTTCGAGCGATGCGACGAGAGACACGCGACGATGTCACGCAATGATTCGCGGTATGCGAGTTGGCCGAATGCCATTGCGAGGAATTGCTCGCGACAAGAGAAAACTTTCGCGTATCGCTCGCCGCCGTACCGATCAACGCACTTGTCGAAATCGCGGCGCGGAAGCTTCTCCATGATCTGGGCGAACACGTATGAATCGCTGTACATATGACGATAGTGGATATGAGCTGGTAGTGTCCCAGTATCACCGAAACCGCCGTGTCGAATTCAAGTCGTGCCGGGTGCCGATGACGAAAAAACCCCGCTGTTGCGGGGTTTTTTCGTTGTCAGATGATTTTTAACGCGACACCAGTGATTTTAAAGCCTTTATTTGCTCAATATACTCCTTCACTGTCATCATGGGCTTCCAGCCGAATTCTTTTTCTGCCTTCGAGGTGTCGACGACAGAATCCACCCAATTCCCTCATTCCAATCCCAATTCAATCCATGAGACACTCGTCCATATACACATCAATATCTGCCGACCGGTAGTTATTGATGTGTATCGTCTATCCACGCTTCCGGGGCAGGTTGAAGTGCTCTCGCAGCCACCCGTCGTTCTCGATGGATTCAGCAATGATGTAGATGACTTCCCTGCCTATGTGCAGATCGGCCTTTAGAAGTGCGGTGAAATCCTCGCAATCATACGGATATACCCACACGCTATCTTGAAGTCGTACGAATCCTGCTGC